>NZ_DAHVQP010000124.1:0-83499 GCF_027317685.1 Saccharomonospora sp. | reverse complement strand
GTGTTTGTTCGCGATGCGGTCGAGCATCGTCTCCGGAAGGGTGTCCGGCTGTTCCACCAGCGTCGTGGCGAACGCCGCGATGGATCCCGCCAGGGCCTGTTGTTGCTCACCGACGGCCTGACTACCCCGGTTGAACAGGTCACGCAGCAGCTCCGGGTGGGCGGTGAACATCCTGCGGTAGAAGACCTCAGCGATCTCACCGATCGCCCTGCTCACCGCGGGCAAGGTGGCACGGACGGCCTCGGCCGACTTCGGGGACAGCATCACCGATCTCCAAATTGGTATTCCAGATTCGTATTTAAGGGACTGATGAGGTCTGGAAGCACCACGAAACGCCACGACGTCAGCCGCTTCGGGAACGAAGGGGCAGTCCCAACAGGACCGGACCCGCCGGCTCGGCCACCAGGTCCTCGATCGTGAGCGGATCGAGCGCGGCGTAGAAGGCGTCCTGAGCGGACCTCAACGCCGCCCGCAGCCGACATGCCGTCCGCAACGGGCAAGGCGGGTCGTCCTCGCAACCGACCACATCGCCCACGCCCTCCAGTTCACGGACGAGCCGACCGAGCGATGCGGCACGCCCCGCCGCGGTCAACGCCAGCCCACCGCTGCGCCCCCGCCGTGCCTCCACGACACCGAGACGCTGCAGCCGGGTGACGACCTTCGCGGCATGGCTGTACGGGACGGACACGGCGTCGGCCACCTCACGGGTCGTGGGCGCGGATTCCCGCTCCCCCACCACCGCGAGGCGCATGACGATGCGCAGTGCGAGATCCGTTCCCTTCATCAGTCGCACGACACTGACGGTAGGAAAAGTGGTATGGAAAATTCCATTTTCTGTCAGGCAGGCCATAACACCGGCCGAAGATCGCTACGCAGCGACCACACGCGCATGCGCTTCGTTCACCACGACTTCGGTGTCGGCCAGGAACGCGGGTGCCGGCGAGGATCAGTTACCGAAAAGAGCGCGCCATTCCTCCAGCGACCGCGGGCGGAACACCATGTTGGTGCGGCGGACCTCCGACAGCGACGCTGACGGTTCGGCCGAGTACAAGTGGCCCGGATAGACCACCGGGTCGCCGGGCAGGTCCGCCAACCAGCGCAGACTGCGGTACATCGCGTCGACGTCGCCTCCGGGCAGGTCGGTGCGGCCACAGCCGTCGAGGAACAACGTGTCCCCCGCCACCAGCGCACCGTCGAGTAGGAAACACTGACTGCCCGGCGTGTGCCCCGGCGTGTGCAACAGGCGGATCGGGATCGCTCCCACGTCGAGACGGTCGTCGTGGTCGTGGGCGACGAGATCGGTCTTCGACACGCCCGTGGTGCGCCGCACCCACTCCAGCTCATCGGAGGCCACGTGCACGGGCACCTGGACGCGGGACAGCAGCTCCGGCAACCCCGGCAGGGAGAATCCGAAGAGATCACCACCGACATGGTCCGGGTGGTGATGTGTCGCCAACACGCCCACCAACCGCATGTCGTCCTCCGACAACACGGCCAGCAGGTCGTCGATGGCGTACGCCGGGTCCACCACCACAGCCTCCCGGGTGTCGCGGTCACCGATGAGGTAGGTGAAGTTGCGCATCTGAGTGGCTACCGGGTCGCCGACGGCGAAGTCCCGCCCGGACAACAGCTGTCGGAAGTACAAGCGCTCGGACATGCGCCGCATGGTAGCCGCGCCGTCGGACAGACGACTACGCAGAACGCGACTACGCGGACTGCGGACACGGCTACACAACCTGCGGACACGGTAGGGCACACTGCTCGGCATGACGGGGACGGTGGTGGTGCTCGGGGGACGCAGTGAGATCGGTCTCGCCGTGGCGACGCGGCTGGCGCGGCAGGGGGCGCGTTCGTTCGTGCTCGCCGCGCGGCGCAGCGGGGACCTCGATGCCGAGGAGCGGGCGCTTCGCGAAGCGGGCGCCGACACGGTGGAGAGAGTGGAGTTCGACGCCGACGACCTCGACTCCCACGAGCGGGTGCTGGGTGACATCGTCGCCGAGCACGGCCCCGTGGACATCGTGGTGACGGCGTTCGGTGTATTGGGCGACCAGGCCAGAGCCGAGCGCGACGCCGCTCACGCCGTGGCCATCGTGCACACCGACTACACGGCACACGTCAGCGTGCTCACTCACGCCGCGAATCTGCTGCGGCAGCAAGGGCACGGCACGCTCGTGGTGTTCTCCTCGGTGGCGGGCGTGCGGGTGCGCCGCGCCAACTACGTCTACGGTTCGGCGAAGGCCGGCCTCGACGGGTTCGCCTCCGGACTCGCCGACGCCCTGCACGGCAGCGGGGTTCGCCTACTTCTGGTGCGACCGGGGTTCGTGATCGGCAGGATGACGCGGGGCATGAAGCCCGCGCCGTTCTCCAGTACGCCGGGCCAGGTCGCCGACGCCACCGTCGAGGCGCTGCGAGCCCGCAAGCACACCGTGTGGGTACCCGCCGTCCTACGTCCGGCGTTCGCGATCATGAAGCTGCTTCCCCGCCTCATCTGGCGGCGGCTACCCCGTTGAGGGCCGGAAGGAAGACGGCCCCGGGTCCGGGTCAGTCGTCGGAGGCGATCACTTCGGCCGCGTGTCGGCGCAGACTCTGCGGCAAGGCCCCGAAAGGCCTGCCCACCCGCATGAGCAGCTGCGGACATCCGGTCAACGCGAGTCGTTCGACGAATCGTCGCCGCGCCTCGGACAGGTGCAGTGGATGCGTTTGCACGGCCGCGGCGAAACCGCGTTCCACAGCCGAGAGCCACGTACGTTGCATGGCTAGGCCGGTACGCATATGCGCGGCGCGGTCGTCGGTGTCCGTGGAGAACACCAACACCGTCTCGTTGCCGAGTCTTTCGACCAGTGTCCGACGGTCGGGGATCGCCGTGCCCGGCCGTGGGAGCCCGGCCCACGGCAATGTGGTCGGCGGCGATGCGCTTCTGGAGACACCGGCGCCATGGGTGCGGGAGTCCTCGTCCCGGATCGTCCAGATCGACAGTTCACGCTGGTAGCCCTGATCGCTTTTCAGCGTGACCCCCGCGTACTCCAACAAGTCGGCCAGCGCATCGATCTCGGTGTCACCGCGTACCGGCCGTATGTGCACGGCGTCGTCGTCGGCCGACGCCGTGATCCGGTCGATCTCGCGAGCGGGCAGGGGTGGGCCGATGAAAGGTCTGCGGTAACTGCGTCGACGTCGGATGGCCGAGTACCGGTGCAACTCGGCCTCCGTGGGATCCTGTCTCCCCTCGACGCTCAGCCTCGCCACCACCTCGCTGTCGGTGCCGTCGGGGAGGAGCCGCACGCCCGGCCGCAGCGAGAGCCTCCGCATGGCGATCTCCAGGTTCGCCACGGCGGCCCCGTACGAGACCGAACGGTCCTTCCCTTCCGGGTCGTGGTACGGCAACGAGATATCGGTGCGTTCGAAAACGACGACTTCGTCGTCGGTGAACTCTAAACGCCACGGCTGGATGTTGTGTACAGAAGGTGCCCAAACGACCGCGTTGGCGAGTACCTCGGTTTCTCCCGCCGACCACTCGTGCTTGCCCATACCAGAACGATTCCTGGTCGTGGGCGTTTCGCCACGGTGCCGAAGTCCTCCGGTACAGGGTCGAACGGCCTTGTCGGGCGATGCCGTGTCACCCACGTGGTGCGGAGGGCCCGAACTCCCACGGAAACGGCGACTCGCACATCTGTGGAAAGCCTCGGCGAGGATTAGGCTGTCTTGAGTGGCCATCAGTGTCTTCCTCGTCGACGACCACGAGATCGTGCGCCGGGGCCTGACCGATCTGCTGGAGGCTGAGCCCGACATGCGGATCGTCGGGGAGGCGGCGTCGGTGGGTGAGGCGTTGGCTCGTATTCCCGGCGCCGGCGCCGATGTCGCCGTGCTCGACGTACGGTTGCCGGACGGCAACGGTGTGGAGCTGTGCCGAGAGCTTCTGTCCACCGTGGAGGGACTGCGCTGCCTGGTGCTGACGTCCTACGCCGACGACGAGGCACTGTTCAACGCGATCATGGCGGGCGCTTCCGGTTTCGTGCTCAAGCAGGTGCTGGGTTCCGATCTCGTGTCGGCGGTGCGCACGGTCGGTTCCGGTGGGTCGCTGCTCGACAGCAAGACCACCTCGGCGCTCATGAATCGCATTCGACGCGAACGGGTGGGCTCCGACCCGGTCGCGAACCTGTCGGAGCAGGAACGTGCCGTGTTGGACCTCATCGGCGAAGGGCTGACCAACCGCGAGATCGCCACGCGCCTCTATCTGGCGGAGAAAACCGTGAAGAACTACGTTTCCCGCCTGCTCGGCAAGCTCGATATGCAACGCCGGACCCAGGCCGCCGTGCTCGCCACCGAACTACGCACACAAGGGCATCAGCGTCCGCCGGAACAATGACCCTGAAGCTACAGCGGTACCCGCCACACCACCCGGGTGCCGCCACCGGGTTCGTGGTCGACGACGAGTTCTCCGCCGCACTGCCGAGCCCTTTTCCACAGGTTCTCCAGTCCACTTCGGTGCGCGTTCTCCGGCATGCCCACTCCGTTGTCGGCCACCTCGACCGACAGTCTGTGTTCGTCCGCTTCCGCCGCGACGCGGACCGTCTCACCACCGGAGTGCCGCAGTGCGTTACTCACCGCTTCGCGCACCACGGCCTCGGCGTGCTCACCCACTCGGCGGGGCACGAGCATGTCGAGTGAGCCCGACAGCCGCATGGTGGGTGTGACATCGGTGTCGGCCGTCAGTTCCTCCACGATGTCGAGCAGGCGTCGCCGTAAACCGCTCTCACCGTGCACACCGACCGTGTGCAGGTCGAAGACGGAGGTGCGGATCTCCCGCACGGTGGTGTCGAGTTGTTCGACCACCTGCTCCACTCGCAGTCGCACATTCCGGTCGTCGATGCGGCGCAGCGTTCCCTGCAAGTTCATGGCGGTGGTGAAAAGCCTCTGGATGACGTGGTCGTGCAGGTTCTGGGCGATGCGGTCGCGTTCGTCGAACAGGTCGGCCAACCACTGGCTGCGTTGTTTCTCGGCGAACTCCAGGGCGACGGCCGCCTGCCCGGCCAGTGCGGTCAGCATCGGCAGCTGTTCAGTGGTGAACGCGGCCGCTCCCTTGGAGCGAGCGACGACGAGCGCCCCTCCCAGTCCCGTCGCGCTCGTCAGCGGAACCACTGCTCCGGGTCCGAGTCCGGCTGACGTGACAGCAGGATCGTCGGGCAGAGCCGACTCCAGTTCGGGCAGCAGGCGTGGCCGTTCCTCCCGCATGGCCGCCGCGATGACCGAGCACTCCCGGAGATCGACTGACAGTGTGGTCAAGGAGGAACTACACCTTCCGGTTGACACACCGACCGACATGGCAGCGGAATCCTCATCGGAAGCCAGCAGGATGAACGCGTCCTCGGCATCGACCAGTTCGCAGACCCTACGCACGACCAGGTCCAGTGTGGCCTCCACCGAGGCGCCACCGAGCAGCTCGCCGTTGATCTCGGTCACCGCGCCGAGCCACCGTTCCCGCATCCGGGACTGTTCGAACAGCCGCGTGTTGTCGATCCCCACCCCCGCCGCAGCGGCCAACGCCTGTAGCGCTACCTCGTCCTCAACGGTAAACTCGGCGTCGCCACGCTTTTCGAGAAGGTAGAGGTTGCTGAAGACCTCGCCCCGTGCCCGCACGGGCACACCGAGGAAACTGTGCCTCGGCGAGTGGTCACCGGGTGGGTCCGCCCACGCCGGCTGTCGGGACAGATCCGGTAGTCGTACCGGGCCTCGACTACGCGAAAGCAGATCCGACAAAGCCCTGCTCTCGGGCAGGGGCGCCATCTTCGTCCTGGTCTCGTCGTCGCCGGCGTAGACGAACTCGACGAGCGACCCCTTCTCGTCCAGCACCCCCAGCGCCCCGTAGCGTGCGCCGACGAGTTCGGTGGCGGCTCGGACGATGCGCTGCAACGTCGAATCCAGTTCGAGTCCCGACACCACCGCCAACACGGATTCCAGCAAGCCTTCGAGACGGTCACGCATCCTGACGATCTCACCGAGACGTGCCTGTGCCTCGTGCGGCGACTCGTCGAGGCTCAGGCTCGCAAGGGCGGCGCGGGCTCGGAACCGGAGGTCGTCCGGCCGCCCGTTCGCGGGCTCCTCCACTGCCATCGGCTTCTCCGATCGCGGCTATGGCTTGCGACCGTATTCCCTGCCGATGCGGGTCTCAAGCGTCGGACGAGGCGGGTGACCGGCCGAGCACGAGCAGCGATTGGGGACAACCCTCTACTCCGGAATGCCTGACCAGGCGGTGTCGGAACTCCCGGGTCTCGAATGGTTCGATCACCGGTTTCGACGGAAGACCGAGTGCCGTGGCCGACAACCGCGCCCGCTGCAACGCCGTCCCGGCGAGGAGCTGCCCGCGTCTGCCATCCGTCGTGGTGACCACCAACAGTCCGGCTTCCAGACCACGTTTGCGATGTGCCGCCACGACGGCGGCCACGGGCACCATGCGGACGCCGGCGACCGTTCCGGCGCGCACGATGGTGTCGCGCACGGCGAGCGGCAACTGCGCCGGGCCCGCCGGTTCGAACGCATCACTCCGGCCGTGTTGCTCGAACACGGCACGGAACCGGCCGACATCCGCAGGTGAGGGCCGATACCGCTGGTGCGCCACCACGGTGGCCACCAGCTCAGCCCGGTCCGGATCACCGAAGAGCACCGTCTCGGGTGCCCACCCGAGAATCCGCACCGCGCAGGTCACGACGGCGAGCGCGCAGCCGCACGCGATGGCGCCGTTTCGGTCGGCGCCGACATGGCCGCGTAGCGGGGCAGGCACGTTCTCGACGATTTCGATCCGGTCGTCGTGGACCCGCACGCTCCACGGCTCGACCAGTCCGCACCGCTGGGCGTGCTGTTCGGCACGGCGGAGCACGCTTCGCTCCTGTTCCGACCACACGTGTCCCGCGGCCGGTAGAACGGGAAGTCCAGCGGTCACGACCGCTCCCTCCTCTCCTCCGACCGGGCCGACGCGTCTCGGCCGGCCATGCGCGGGGAATCACCCCTGCTGCGTCTGCCGCGATATCAGCGATGTCGCTTTCGGCCTCCACACTTCCGTCCCCTAATCCCCGGCTACAGCGGCGCTCGACCTGTTCCGTTGGGGTCCTTGGTCCCCACTACGCAAGGGATCCGCGGAGTGACGGAGTGCTGGCAGAAACGTGAGCGTCCGAGGAAACAGCCGCCGAGGGTTCCCCACAGCTTCTTCCGCCAGGCCCTCGGGACCTCCGACTCTGCACAGGCGCGAAGTCGGCCCGGAGTCTGAAAGCATGCCCGGGAACACGGAAACCGGCAGGGTCATCGTGGTGGGCCTCGACGGCTCCCCCGCCTCACGTCAGGCGTTGCGGTGGGCATGTTCGGAGGCCGAACTCACACACGGCCGAGTGCTGGCGATGTCGGTCAGGGAAGAGCCCGACCTGTTACGCGGGTCGGAGTTCGCGTTGCGCCCACGCGGCATACGGCGGGACGAGGACACGGTACGCGCGGCGCTGCGCCGTGACATCAACATGGTCGTCACCACGGCACCGGTCGACGAGCTGGTCGTCACCGGCGCTCCGGCGGACGAGCTGCTGTCCGCCGCCGGGCAGGCCGACCTGCTCGTGCTGGGCACGAACGGCCCTCGCGGCCTCAGCGCGGTCCCCTTGGGCGGGGTCACGATCGAATGTGTCCGGCGCGCGGTGTGTCCGCTGGTGCTCGTGCCCGTCGCTCCCGCCCGCTGACGGTCCCGGTCGATCCCGGTCACGGCCCCACCGACTCTTCGGCCGGCTCCTCTCGCCTCTGCGCCCTCTGTTCCACACGTCGGACAACGACCACTGGACACGGGGCCTGGGTGACGAGTGCGCGGCTGGTGGATCCCAGCAGCATGCCCTGGATCCCGTCGCGTCCTCGATTCCCCACAACCAGTAGCCGCGCCCGGTCGGCGTAGCCCAGCAATGTGCGCGCGGGCCGTCCCTTGACCACGACGGTCTCGACGGGAACATCCGGATGGGTGTTCCGCCACGGCCTCACCTGTTCCTCCAACGCGGACCGCTCGTTCGCCTCGATCTCGGCGGGGTTCACCCTCAACGGGCCGCGAGGTACGACGTCGTCGAGGAGGACACCGCTCCACGTGCGCACCATCACCAGCTCCGAGCGCCTCGTCCCGGCTGCCTCGAATGCGAATTCCAGTGCGACCGTGCTCGGCTCCGAACCGTCCACGCCGACGACGATCCTGCTCATGAGCCTGTCTTCTCCCTCCACCGAGCATGTCGCTCGGGCGTGCGGGCCGGGTCGGGCACGATGAGCAACGGACACGGAGCGGAACGCACCAGCGCATGGCTCGTGGAACCGAGCAGTCTTCCGCCGAGCTGGGCGTGCCCGCTCGTGCCGACCACGAGCAGCCGTGCCGACTCGGCGTGCTTCAGCAACGTGGGTGTGGGGCCGCCGCGCGTCACCACGGGCTCCACGTCCACCTCCGGATACCACTGCCGCATACCCGCGAATCGCTCGGTGAGCATCATCCGGTCGGTGACCTCTCCTGCGTGCCAGGTGCTTCGGTGCCGCCCGCGCAGGCGCTGCCGGGCGGACGAACCCTCGACGTGCACGGCCACGAGCGTGGAACCGAGGGTGGCCGCCTCCTCGAACGCGACGAGCATCGCCTCCGCGCTCGCCGGCGAACCGTCCACTCCGACCACGACCGGGCCGTGTCGCGGCGGTTCCGCGTTCTCGTCGCCGCCCCATCTCACCACCGCCAGCGGACAGGATGTGTGTGACAGCAACGCCACAGCCGTGGATGCGGATGTTCCCGTCTCCCCCGCCGGACGATCTCCGCCGACCACCACGCGGAAAGCCTCACGGGCTCGTTCGCTCAACACCTCGGAGACACCACCGACGACGAGTTCGGTCTCGACCTCGGTGCGGTCGAGCCCTGCGACTGTTCGCTCCGCCACAGCGCGTGCCTCGTCGAGCCACGCGCGCCCTTCCGTTTCCAGCTCCACGAAACGGTCCGGTCGTAATCCGATTCCGGTGCCGTACGGCGTGGGCGGGGTCAACACTGATGTCAGCAGCAACGGCCTGTGCCACTGGGCCGCGGTCTGAGCCGCCCATGCCGTGGCCCGTAGCCCCGACTCCGAGCCGTCCACTCCCACAACGACGTTCGCGCCCTCGTCCGTCATCGGCCACTCCCTCCATGACGGCTTCTCGTTGACCAGGGTGACCAGAGAACCGGCCCGACCACAGGGGACGAAAGGCCCTTCGGCCCTGCTTGGCCGCGTCCGGATCCGGCCATCCTCTGGGTATGTCGAGAACGGCGAGGGACTTGATTTGACCCTGGTGTTGGGCATCAACGGATTCGGCCGGGTGGGTCGGGCGCTGATGCGGTGTGTGCTCGCCCGCGAAGGCACCGACGTCGAGGTCGGAGCCGTGAACGATCCCGCCGACCCGGATACGCTGGCGTATCTGCTGAAGCACGACTCCACGTACGGCACGCTGGACCACCCGGTGCACGTGCGCGGCCGGACGTTGTGCGTGGGCGATCACCGGATCCGCCTCACCGCGGGCGAACGGCCCGGCGATGTGGACTGGAGCGACTCCGGCGCGGGCGTGGTGGTGGAGACGACCGGGCCCGCCTCCGCCCGGCGGGATGCCGCCGCCCACCTCGACGCGGGTGCTCGCAAGGTGATCGTGGCCGCGTTCCATCCGGACGCCGACGCCACCATCGCGGTCGGTGTCAACGACGACGAATACGACCCCAACACCCACCACGTGCTGTCGGCCGCCTCCGGTGCCGCGCACTGTGTCACGCCGATGTTGCTCGTCCTGCACCGCACGTTCGGTATCCGCCGTGGAGTGCTGACCAGCATCCACAGCTACACCACCGATCAGTCGCTGTTGGACCAGCCACATCGCGACCTACGCCGGGCCCGGTCCGCGGCGGTGAACATCGTGCCGACGACCACCGGCTTGTCGCGTTCGGTCGGGGCGCTGCTGCCCGAGCTGGCGAGCGCGACGGAGGCCGTGGCCGTGCGTATTCCGGTGGAGAACGGGTCGCTGGCCGACCTCACCGTCATGGTGGGGTGCTCCGTCACACCGGGTCAGGTGAACCGCGCGTTCACCGAGGCCGCCGACGGGTGGTTGGGTCCCCGACTTCGCTACGCCGACGAGCCGCTGGTCTCGCGGGACGTGGTGGGCTCCTCCGCCTCGTGCGTGTTCGACGCCGAGCTCACCACGACGTGCGCTGACCTCGTGAAGGTGTTCGGCTGGTACGACAACGAGTGGGGGTACGCGAACCGCCTGCTCGACCTCGCCGAACTGATCAACCCGGGTGGCCGATGATGTGGCGTTCCTCCTTCTCGCTGGGCCGGATCGGCGACGTGCGTCTGGAACTGCACCTCTCCGCCACCGTCGCCGTCACGGTCCTGACCTCGGTGCTGGCGCTGGGCCTACTGCCCGTGACGGCCCCGGACGAGCCCACGGTGCGGTATTGGTTCGGCGGATTGGCCGTCACGCTCGCGTTGCTCGCGTCGGTGGTGGTACATGAACTCGCCCACGCGCTCGTCGGACGGCGATACGGCGTCCGCACCCGGCGCGTGACCCTGTGGCTGTTCGGCGGAGCGGCGGAGCGGGCGGGAACGCCACCGAGTCCACGGGCCGAAGCTCTGATCGCGGCCGCGGGCCCCGGCACCAGCGCTGCCCTCGGACTGGCGTGTTGGCTGCTGGCGTTGCTCGTCGACCCGGTGCTGCCTTCCGTGCCGCTTGTGTCCCTGCTCTGGCTCGGTACGGCCAACCTCGTGTTCGCCGGAATCGCGCTGCTTCCGGGTGCACCGTTGGACGGCGGTGGACTCGTGCGGGCACTCGTGTGGGCTCGCACGAACGATCGACAGCACGCCGGCCAGGTGGCGGACCGTTGCGGCAAGACGCTCGGCGCGGCTCTGGTCGCGGGCGGCGTGGTGGAGGTGGTCCTGTTCGGGCAGTTCGTGGGGATCTGGTTGGCGGTCCTCGGTTGGGCGCTGCTCGGGATAGCCGGTGTCGAGCGTCTCCACCCGAACACCGACCCGGTCTCCCCTTGAGTTCCGACGTCCACGGTGGGGCATTCGATTGGCAGGGATGGCAGAGATGACAGAGAAGGACAAGAAAGCCGCCTTCTTCCGAACTCACGCTCGGGAGAAGGCCGTGACGCGGTGAACCGGGAGCGCCCGATGACCAATCCTGACAGCGGACCCGACAACGGCAGTGCGCCGATTGCGCCGATCGTGGTCGGTGTGGACGACACCGAGGCCTCGATGAGAGCGACCCGCTGGGCCGCTCTCACAGCCACGCAACGGCAAGCACCGTTACACCTGGTGCACGCCTCCGGGTTCAGCAACCCGTACATCATCGGCTTCACCGTGCCTCCGCCGGAGGCGTTCAAGGAGGAGCTACAGGAACAGAAACGACAGGCGCTGCGCACCGCGGAGGACATCGCCACGGAAGTGGGCGTCCCCAGGGTGGAGGCACGTTTCGAAACCGACGCCGCGATCCCCTGTCTGCTGCGCGCCTCTCGTACGGCACGCATGGTGGTGCTCGGGTCGTCGGGCCGCACCAAACTGACCGGGCTCATAGTCGGGTCCACGACGTTGGGACTGGTCACCCACGCCCATTGCCCCGTGGTCTCGGTACGCGGTGACTATCCCGATGCCGTCGCCGACGACACACGCTCCGTCGTGGTGGGGGTGGACGGCAGCGAACTCAGCGACCAGGCCATCGGCTACGCCTTCGAGGAGGCCTCGTTGCGTGGGGTCGACCTGGTCGCCGTCCACACCTGGAGCGACACCGACACCGCCCTGTTCAAGGATCAGCAGCTGTACTACAACTGGGAACCCATCCACGACTACGAGAGTCGGCTGCTCTCCGACCATCTGAGGTCCTGGGAGGAACGCCACCCCGGTGTGCGTGTCCAGCGTGAGGTGGTCAGGGACCGCCCGCGTGACGAACTGCTGGAGCGCAGCCGGTCGGCGCAGCTCGTGGTAGTCGGCAGCAGGGGCCGCGGAGGGTTCCGCGGCATGCTCCTGGGCTCCACCAGCCAGGCGCTGATCCAGCACGCCTCCTGTCCGGTCATGATCGTGCGGCCCGAGAAACCGGGCCGTCACCCGGCCTGAACCCGCGGTCTCGGCGGTTCGAGGTCTCGGCACCGTGGGGCATCAGCGCGGCACCAACAGCACCCAGACCGGCCCGTCGGCCAGCGGTAACGGCTGCCCCGACTCGGTGGTGAACCGCGTGCCCTCCTCCGCCGACGGACGTGACCACGTGCCCTCGAAGGCCCGACCGTCGCGAAGCACCGTCGCCGGTCCCGTGCCGACGGTCCGCGCGACGGGTGACGGCGTACCGGCCGCGTCACGTACGTCTTCGTCGGCGACGATGTCCACGCGTTGCACGACCACCGTCGCCGTGCTCACCAGCCCGACACCGACCGAGGTCAGCGGTTCCCCGTCCAGCGAGGCCCGCCAACGCCGCAGTTCCGGCGACCAGGTGAAGCCGTACCGTTCGTGCTCGTAGGCGACCGTGTGCTCAGCGGTCGGCCTCCCGTCCGAGGGGGCATCACCGCGAGGCAGCACCTGCTCGGGTCGCGGCCCGTCGACGCGGGGCAGGAGCGAAAGCCGCGCGTACAGGTTGTGCGGCGAAGGCCGAGCCGGTTCGCGGTAGAACGCGTCGGGATGGTCACTGTGCCGCACGAGTCTGACGTCCGACTCCACCAGCACGGGTTCGATCTCGGGTGCGGCTCCGGAGAACACCAACGAGGGATTCCCGTACTGGGCCAGCAGTTCGACATCGGTCTCCCGCGCGCTACGCACGGGACCGGCGACCTCGGGAACCTCCGCCGCGTACACGGCGGCCAACCGGGTGTACCCGCCCTCGACCGGCTCGACATAGACGACGTCGGCGGTGTCCAGGCCACTTTGCGGGCGCGCCGACTCCACGTTGTCGATCTTCACCACGGTGACGGGGACCTGACCGGCCGGTGGGCCCGGCGCGGTGTCGGACTGTGACGTGGTGGGCGGCGGGCGCGAGGCCGAGTCCGTCGAACGCTCGGTGTCCTCGCCGGACGTCACCACCCAGGTGATGGCGACCAACGCGGCACACAGCATCAGGGCGAGAACCGCCAACAGCCCGCGGCGAGGTCGAGTCGGCACTCGGATCACCTCCTCGACGCCTCCCGGCGGAGAACGAGCCCAGCGCCCGGTCACTTCAGCGGAGGACCTGCTCGTGGCAGCGGGCCCGAACGAACACCGCCGAAGACGTCGGATGGAGTACGACTCCCACCAGCGTCTCGGGTACACCGGTTCGGGTGAAGGGACTTAGGTCAGCGGCACGGTGTGCGGAAGTCCCTCGCCGGGTGACGGGCGAAACGGTTGTCATGGGAGATGAGGCCCGAGCCAGTCGACAAGGAAGGAATCCTCCATGAGTCTGCCTACGCGGCCTTTCAGCCGTTCCCTGTTCCCCGACTTCCGCGACATGTTCGACATGCTGCCCAGCCTGAGCGGTCTGCGACCGGCGATGGACATGCACAGCATTCGGATCGAGGACAAGATCGAGGGAGACACGTACATCATCCGGGCCGAACTCCCGGGGATCGACGTGGAGAACGATCTCGACATCAGCGTCCACGACAACCTGCTGACCATCGAGGCTCAACGTTCCGAAGAACAGGCGGAGAACGGCCGGTCCGAGTTCCGTTACGGCTCCTTCACCCGCACCGTGGCGTTGCCCAACGGAGCACAGGAGGACAGCATCGACGCCTCCTACCAGGACGGCATCCTCACGGTACGCGTGAAGTTGAGCAAGCCGGAGGAGAAGAAGGGCCGGCAGATCCCGGTTCGGCACGGCTGACACGGCTACACGTCCCGGACTGGCCGAGCGGAGGACTCAACCGCATTTTCGCGGGCGTCCCCGCTCGGCACTTCCGGCGGGCGCCCCACACACAGCCCGGTGACCTGATGACATCGTCACCGGAGCCGGTGGAACTTCGGGTGTGGCGGGCGCCCGCGTTCGACAGTCCACAGAGTTCCCATACCGAGTTCGCAGCGCTATCCGGCGGACACAGCCTCCATACAGCGCCACTCGGTGTCCACACAGCACAGCCTCCGAGCCATCCTCCCGCTTCTGGAGGTCCTCGATCTCCAGAAGCGGCACGGACGACACCGCCGAGGACCGTCCACAGCCATCCCAATGGACAGTTCTCCCCTCGGCCTCTCGGGTCCCGCCGTCTTCCGTCCTCGTTTCGCATCCGAGCACCTCAGCCGCTGCGTATAGGGCGTTATACAAATCGCTGGTTCCACCACGTGGCCGTTCCGAGTGCCCCCATTCGGCCGCGTTACCGCTCGTTCGGCCGTGTTCCGGACACGCCCGGGGTGAGACGATTCGGGCGGACCCCTACCGGTGACGGCGACGTGACCCGCGTGATCGACACTGGAAGAGAAAGAGCCGAGGACAACTGGGGGTGGCAGGTATGTCGGTGCCGGGTCCCGTCCACCGGGACGTCCCACCGCGTCCGGTCGCGGCCGGACTGGCGCTCGCCGCCATCGTGCTGACCGTGGTGGGAGGGTGGTGGCACACCGGCAGCGCCCTCATCGCCGTGGAGTTCCCCACGACCGGTGATGCCGCACGAACCGGAGACCCCTCGGCCGTGACCTCCGCGGCCTGGTGGGGGTTCGCCCTCGCCCTCTGCTACGGAGCCGGCCTCTACCTCGGCACCGCCGCCGCCGGATGGGTGTGGCGCACTCCGTCCGCGCGTGCCGCCGTCCGGTTCAACCTGACCGCCACCGTCGTGGCACTCACCACCCACGTCGTCGAGAACATCGCACTGCTGGTCGCGGGCGGTTCGGTGGCGGCGGACTCGGTGCTCGCCCACACCGTCACCGCGCTCGCCGTGGTGAAGTACTCGGCGCTGTTCCCCGCCGCGATCATCGCGGTCACGGGCGCTGCCGTGCTGGTGTGGCGGTGTGTGGTCCACTCCCCGCAGGAACTGACGCGCCGCGCGGAACACGTGTTGGACACCGTGCCACCCCGCCCCATCACTCCCGACGACCCTCCCCACCCCACCGACTCGGAGGCCCGGGCCACCCGTTGGCGCCAGGCCTACACAGTGCCCGACGTGCGACCGGAGCTCATCAGCGAACGGTGGCGGCGGGGCATGCACACCACCGGCTTCTGCCTCTCCGGCGGAGGCATTCGGGCCGCGTACGTGGCCCTGGGCGCCCTGCGGTCGCTGCGCGAGGAACTGCTGGACGCGCGCTACCTGGTCTCGGTCTCCGGCGGTGGTTACACGGCCGGCGCGTTCCAACAGGCTCTCACCGGAGCAGGATCACTGCCACCGTCGGGCACGGTGCTCCGTGACCCCAAGACCGTGTTCACCGACGGCACCGCCGAACACAACCATCTCCGGCGCCACTCCAGCTATCTCGCCGACACCGTCGGCGAGGTGCTCGCCACTCTGGGCCGCGTGGCCCGGGGACTCCTGCTGTCCCTGGCGGTCCTCTTCGGACCGGCTTTGGTCCTGGGCGTCGCCGCGGGCTGGCTCTACCAACGGGTGCCGCTGACGTCACTGTCGGCCGATACCATCAGCTACCCCACACCCCGGCTCGGTGCTGCCGTCGCGGTGGTCGCCCTCGCGGTGGCCGCGTTCCTGTTCGGAGTGTTCAGCCGAGACAGGGACGGTCGTCCCAACGGCACTGCGCGGCTGGCGACCGACTTCGCCGTGCTCGCCTGGCTCGTGGCGGGTGTGGCGGTCGTCGTTCCGTCTCTCGCCTGGGCGGCGTCCTGGTTGCTGTCCCACACCGACAGAGCCGTGGACGTGGGGGCATCCGTGGGTGTGGTGTTACTGACCTACCTCAGTGCCGTGTCGGCGATGGCGTGGCGACATCGGGTGGTGCTGCGAAACCGGTTCGGCTTCCTCCGCAGGAGTAAGTCCGGCACAGCCGGCACGTCGAGCCTGTCCGTGCCCGACGGCCTGCTACGGCGGCTCCTCGTCATCCTCACCACCGGAGCGCTCGCCCTGCTGTGGTTGCTGCTCCTCGGAGCCGCCGTCATGACCGAGGGACGGAGCGAGGCCATGTGGACCGCGCTCATCACGCTCGGCGTGGTCGCGGTCCTCGGTGGTGTCTTCGACGTGACCTCGCTCAGCCTGCACCCGTTCTACCGCGAGCGGCTGGCCCGAGCCTTCGCCCTGCGCGTGCAGCGCCGACACAGCGACGGCCAGGTGGTGGCCGTCCCCTACGAGCCGTCGGAGGTCACCACTCTCTCGGCCTACGGTGTGGTGGCCGAGGGGGTCCGCTTCCCCGAAACGATCTTCGCCGCGGCCGCAAACCTCAAGGGTGAGCACCGCACGCCCCCGGGGCTCAGCGCCGTGTCGTTCACGATGAGCGCGAAATGGACCGGCGGGCCGGACATCGGCTGGGTTCGCACCGACGACCTGGAACGCATCGCCACCGGTCGTATCCGCCGCGACCTGACCGTCCAGGGTGCCGTCGCACTGAGCGGTGCCGCGTTCGCCTCGGCCATGGGCCGCATGAGCCGCTGGTTCCAGGTCCTGCTCGCCGTGTCGGGTGCTCGGCTCGGCGCCTGGTTGCCCAACCCGGGGTTCGTCCGGCAGGCCCGCGAGGCCGCGCGCCGGGGTGACTGGACCTACCCGTGGCTGCCGAAGGTCCGGCGACTGCCCTATCTGCTGAAAGAGGTGTTCGGCCGACACGTCCATCATGACCGGCTCCTACACATCAGCGACGGCGCCCACTACGACAACCTCGGGCTGGTGGAACTCTTCCGACGCCGTTGCACCCGGATCTACTGCATCGACGCGAGCAACGACGCCCCGCCCTCGGCCCGCACGCTCGCCGAGGCGCTGGAACTCGCCCGACAGGAGTTGGGGGTGCGGGTGGAGCTGCACGACCCGTGGTGCGCCGACCCCGGCTCGGCCCGGTCGCAACATCCCGACCATCCCCTGGCCGACCGGATGGCCGTCTCCCCCGTCATCACCGGCACCATCTACTACCCGCCCGAAAGCGGACTCGACGAAGGCGTCACAGGCGAGCTGATCGTGGCACGCGGCGTGCTGTGGCCGTCGTTGCCGTACTCGCTGCAGTCGTACGCCGTCCACCACCCGGAATTTCCCGGGGACAGCACCGGCGACCAATGGTTCGACCACGGCCAGTTCGCCTCTTACACTGAGCTGGGCACCCAACTCGGGTTGGCCGTGCGACACCGTATGGCGCAGCCACCGTCAAGCCCGGCACGAACGACGACGCAGACAGCGCAGACGGTGCAGACGGCGCTCGACCCCGAGGAGACTCACGTATCGACCTCCACCGCCCAACGAAATTGACCGATGGCCAACTCTTGGTTCGCACAAGGTAGGCTGTCCACGGCTGGTCTCCGAGCGGTCGCAGTGGGTGACGTCTCCCCCGGGCCACGGGGGCTCGACGCCGATCAACGAATACGGCAAGATACTGGGTCTCGCCGACCAGCCGGCACCTGATGGGAAGCGACAGTGGAAGGATCTTTCGTGAATTCCCAGACCGCGCAGTTCGACGATCTCCGCCTCGTCGCGCTGCCCAGTGCCGTCAAGTGCACCGAACTCTTCGTCCGTTTCTCCCTCACCGAGTGGTCGTTGCGTGAGCTGTTCGACGAGGCCGCTCGCGTGGCCCGCCAGCTGGTCGCCGCGGTGGTGGAGAGAACCGACGAGAAGGCTCCCGGGTTCGTGACCGTCCGGCTGCGACTGTCGGGCAACTCGTTGGTCGTGGAGATCGAAGACGACCAGCTCGCACACGTGTACGACGACGCTCCCACCGTGGAGGGCTATCCGACCGAGGCCGTCCCCCTGGAGGGCCGGGGCAAGCTCGTGTGGTGCGAGATCCCGCTGCCCGACGGCATCACGGCGGAGCAGGTGCGGCTGCCCCGTCGCGACGAGCGACGCACCGAGCAGGTGCCCGAACCGGCTTCGGACGAGCCGAACGGCCCGGACCCAGGTGTCGTCGACCGCATCCTCGTGGGCCTGCAGAACCGGAACTGGTAGTCCACGCACGCCACGGGTTGCACAGTCGGTAGCGGCCTCACGTTCCGCGCGGGTTCGGCATGGGCGCCGAGACGGCGAGATGAGCTCACAAGCGCGACCATGAGGCCATGACGCTCGAATCCCTGACCGGGTGGCGGCCCGCTGCCGGAGCCGTGGTGATCACTCTGGGCAGACGCTCGACGCCGCTGCTCGACCGTGCCCGCGTCTACGCGTGCGGCATCACGCCCTACGACGTGACCCATCTCGGACACGCCGCGACATTCGTGTGGGTCGACACCCTGCGGCGCGTTCTGCGTGTCCTCGGAGTGGAACCGGTCTTGTGTCGCAACGTCACCGACATCGACGATGTCCTCGACGACGCGGCCCGACAAGCGGGGATCCGCTACGACCACTACGCGGCGTTCCAGGAACTCCGATTCACCGACGACATGTCCGCCCTCGGCGTGAGGATGCCCGACCACGAACCGCGAGCGCACCGCTACGTCGACACGGTGATCCGTCTGGCCGGTGCGCTGGCGGATTCGGGCGCGGCGTACGTGCGTGACGGCGGCGTGTACTTCCGGGGCCGAAGCGTGGTGGCACGGTCCCGGCTCGACGAGGAGACCGCCCTCCGATTGGCACGCGAATACGGTGACCGACCGGACGACCCGGTGAAGGACGACCCGTTCGACGTCGCCGTGTGGCAGCCCACCGAGCCGGGACATCCCGCGTGGGACTCACCGTGGGGCCCGGGCAGGCCGGGGTGGCACGCCGAGTGTGTCGTCATGTCGACATCGACGTTCGGTCCGTGCGTGGACCTCCACGCGGGCGGCGCCGATCTCCGATTCCCGCACCACGCCTATCACTCGGCGATGGCAGAGGCGTTCACGGGCGTTACCCCGTACACCCGGAACTGGTTCCACGTCGGCACGGTGACCGTCGACGGCGCGAAGATGGCCAAATCGTCCGGCAACATCGTGTTGGTGCGGGACCTCCTGGAAACCCACCCGGCCTCGGTCGTACGCCTGGCGATCATCGACCGGCCATGGGCGGAGCCGTGGGATTACGCGCCCGGTGTCCTGAACGTGGCCGCCGCGAGACTGGAGGACCTGCACCAGGCGGCGGGTCGCCACGTCGGTCACACCGACGACACCAGCCTGGAACAGCTGCGGCGGCTACTCGCTCGGGATCTCGACGTCTCCGCCGCCCTCGACGTCGCCATCGAGCAGGGTGGCACGGCGGCCCGCGTCCTGACCGCCGCATTCGGCTTGTCCTGACCCACTCAGTTCATCGGCTCGACGTCCGGTATCCCGCCCTCCGGCGGCGGGGCGTGCTCGATGTCCGCTTCGGTGATGGGCGCGTCGCCGTTGTCGGTGAGCAGCACGGGCGTCAACACCTCCGTGCCGTCCTCCACGATCCTCGCGACCCGCACCCCCGACACTCCGGCGTGGCAGTCCGCCGAATAGCGGAAGGGCGCGAAGGTGGGACCGGCGAAGTCACCGCCCACCGTCTCAAGAGCCCGCACCAGGCCCTCGCGAGTCGGCTCCGGTCCCGTGGCCTGCAACGCCTGTACGAAGGTGTACGCCTGAGCCATGCCGTAGATCCGGTAGTTGGTGAGCTCGCCGTCACCCCTGTGTTCGGCCCACACCCGTTGCCACAACCGCACCCACGGGTCGTCGGTGTCCTCCACACCGGCGAGGTACTCGGTGGTCAGTGCGCCCTCCAGCGAACTCGCGTCGTCGACCTTCCCCTCGGAGAACCGGGCCAACAGCGACCCCACCAACGCGGAGTCCGAGCCCACATTGCTGTAGACCCACTGGGGCCGGTAGTCCAGGCGCTGGGCGGACAGCTGGCTCAGTGCCGTGTAGGAAGGCACGGTGAATCCCACGACGATCTCCGCGCCGGCGTCTCTCAACGCACTGACCTGCGGAGTGATGTCGTTGGCGGTTGGGGCGTACCGCTGCGCGGCGACGACCTGCGAGTCGATGTACGCCCGGATGCCCTTCTCACCGTCCTCGCCGAAGTCGTCGTCCTGCAGTAGCAGGCCCACCTTGGCGTCCGCGTGGTTCTCGGCGAGGTACTTGCCGAGGATCTTGCCCTCGATCTCGTAGTCCGACTGCCAGCCGAACGTGCCCGGATAGCGATCCGGCTGGTCCCACAGCAACGATCCCGACGAGACGAACAGGTCGGGCACCTCGTTGTCGTGCAGGAAGTCGAGCACCGCGCTGTGGGTCGGGGTGCCCAGCCCGCCGACCATCGCGAAGATCTCGTCGCTCAGGACGAGCTCGTTCGTCACCTGGCTGGTGTTGGTGGGGTTGTAGGCGTCGTCCTTGTAGAGGTATTCGATGGTGCGGCCGTGGACACCGCCCTGGGCGTTGACGAAGTCGAAGTACGCCTTGGTCCCGGTGGGAATCTCGCTGTAGCCGGGCGCGGCGACACCCGTGAGGGGGAAGTGGGCGCCGACGGTCACCGTGTCTTCGGTGACACCGATCTCCGTGCCGCCCGCCTCCGCGTCGGGTCGTCCACCCGCACCGCATGCCGACAACACCATCGAGGCGACCAACCCGGCGAGTACCGCCCGTGTCACCGCCCTCGGTCTCGGTGTCGCTCTCATCCCTCGCTCCTTCCGTTGCGTACCCGGTTCCACACGCGGCGACCGAGTCCGGCCACTCCCGACGGAGCGGCGAGCATCGCGGCCACCAGCACGATCCCGTAGACAAGCGGGGCGAGCTGCGCCGCACTGACGGCGTCCAGGCCGAGCTCGGTCCCCAGGTCGGTCACCGTGGGTGGGAGGAACACCAGCAGGGCACTGCCCAGCACCGCGCCGATGAGGCTGCCGAGCCCGCCGACCACCACCGCCGTGAGCAGGGACAGCGACAACACGATCGTGAACCCGCTCGGAGCAGTCAGGCCCACCACCATCGCCAGCACGGAGCCGGCGAGCCCCGCGCAGGCGGCGCTGACCACGAACGCCAGGACCCGGGCCCGACCGAGGTCGATCCCTGCCAACGCGGCGGCCACCTCGTCGTCCCGCACGGCCCGCCACATCCGCCCGTACCGTCCGGCCGCGAGGTTGGCCAACGACAACAGGACGAGCAACAGCGTTCCCCAGGCCACGTAGGCGAGGAACTTCTGCTGGCCCAGATCGGTTCCGGTGATGAAGAACATCGCGTCGTCGAACCACTGCGTGGGTGTCGGGGCGTTCACGGCGAGCCCCTGTTCACCCCCGAGAAGACCGTCGAAGTGCACCGCCAATCCCGGTAGTCCGACCGCGAGCGCGAGTGTGGCCCCGGCGAGGTACGGACCTTTCAGCCGCGCGGCGGCCGCGCCGACGACCACTCCGACGAGCGCGGTGAACACCATGGCGGCGAGCATGGCGACCCCGAACGGCAGTGCACCGTCGCGCAACAGCAAAGCGGTGGTGTACGCTCCCACCGCCATGAGAGCACCGTGGCCCAAGGAGATCTGGCCATTCAGTCCGGTGAGGACGGTCAGCCCCGCCGCGGCGATCGCGTAATAGGCCATGGCCGCGAGTTGGGCGTGTCGGAACGCGGAGACGTTCTCGAACACCAACACCACGGTCACCAAAGCGAGAGCGGTGCCCAGGAGGTGTCGTGCCGGGGAGGACGACGGGACGAACCACCGCAGGGCGCTCACCGTCCGGGTAGCGGTCGGCTGGGTCATTCAGACCTTCCTCTCGGTCGTACGGCCGAACAGTCCCTCGGGTCGGGCGAGCAGCACCACGACGAGGATCGCGAGTGCCGAGAGCGCCACGAGTTCGCTGCCGAGATAGCCGGACACGTAGGACAGTGCGAGTCCGACGAGGAGACCTCCGACCACCGCACCGGTCGGGCTGTCGAGACCACCCAGTACCGCGGCCACGAACCCGAACACGATCACGGGCTCCATGAACGCGGGGTGGATCAGACTTCCCCCCGCGATCAGCAGGCCGGCCAGTGACCCCACCACGGCTGCCAACGCCCAGCCGAGCGTGAGCATGCGTCCGACACGGATTCCGAGTAGTCGCGACACCTCCTGATGCAACGCGGAGGCGCGCATCCGCAACCCCAGGTCGGTGAGCCGGAACAGCGCCACGAGCGCGAGCATCACGGCGAGCACCGCGAGCACGACGAACGCGTTGAACGGCGTGAACGCCACCGTGGTGCCCCCGACGGAGAACCCGGTGAGGGAGAACGGAGCCGGGAAGGACTCGTAGGCGGAGCCGAACAGCACCGCGGCCAGCGCCTGGAGCGCGACGAACAACCCGAGCGTGACGATGACGGCGTTCAGCTCGGGGCCGCCCTCGACCGGCCGGATGACCACGCGTTCCAGCACGGCTCCGAGCACGAATCCGGCGGCAAGCGCGACCGCGAACCCCACCCAATACGGCTGGCCGCTCTCGATGAGGGCCAACGCGAGGTAGGTGGTGAGCATGGCCATCGCGCCCTGCGCGAAGTTGACGATGCGGGTCGAACGCCAGATCAGCACCAGGGCCAACGCGAACGCGGCGTAGATCGCGCCCTGGCTGATGCCGTTGAGGGTGAGGTCGACGAATCGCTGCATACGGGCATCCCGGGGTCGAGGTGAGGGACGGGGGACGACATCAGAAACCGAGGTAGGCGTGGCGCAGCTCGTCGTCCGCGGCGAGTGTCGCGGCGTCCGACCGCGCCACCACCCTGCCGAGGTTGAGCACCACTCCGTTGTCGGCGATGGACAGTGCGCTGCGCGCGTTCTGTTCGACGAGCAGCACCGTGAGCCCCTCGGTGTCGACCAGCTCCCGCAACACCGCGAAGATGCGGGAGACGACCCGCGGGGCCAGGCCGAGCGACGGTTCGTCCAGCAGCAACGTCTCGGGTGCCGACAGCAGCGCCCGGCCGATCACGAGCATCTGCCGCTCACCACCGGACAGTGAGTGCGCCGCCTGCCCCTTGCGTCGCTGCAGCGACGGGAACAACGCGTACACGTCGGCGATCGTGGGCGGGGTACGCACCGACGAGCGGGCGGAGCCGAGCAGCGCCCCGAGGCGGAGGTTCTCCTCCACCGTCAGCTCCGTGATCACCCCACGCCCCTCGGGGACGTGGGCGATCCCGGCTCTGGCGATGTCCTCGGCGCTCGCTCCGGTGAGGTCCACCCCACCGAGCTCGATCCGGCCCGCCTGTGGCCGCAGCAGTCCCGACACCGTGCGCAACAACGTCGTCTTCCCCGCGCCGTTCGCCCCCAGGACGGCGGTGACCTGTCCGGGGGGAGCGGTGAGGTCCACGTCGTCGAGCGCGGTGACCGGACCGTAGCGCGCGGTCAGTCCCCACACGCACAACCCGGTTCGCGCCGCACCGTCCGCACGGACGGTCCGGTCGTCCAGCATGCTGTTCATACGTGGGCCTCCTCCCCCAGATACGCCGTCACCACGGCGGGGTCCTCGGCGATCTCGTCCGGAGTTCCCGACGCGATCACCCTGCCGAAGTCGAGGACGGTGATCCGGTCACACACCGACATCACGAGGTCCATGTGGTGGTCGACGAGCACGATCGCCATCCGGTCGGACAGCGCGCGCACGAGCTCGCCGAGTTCGCCCATGTCGTCGTGTCCCAGGCCGCTCGCCGGTTCGTCGAGAAGCAGCAGTTCCGGTTCCGACGCAAGGGCACGGGCCAATGCCACGCGCTTGCGCACGGGATACGGCAGGCTGTCCGGCAGCGCAGTGGCATAGGTATGGATGTCGAGGTCCCGCAGCACCGCTTCCGCTCTCGCTCGGAGTGCCCGTTCGTCGGACACCGAACGCCGCAGTCCCAACAGCGCGGGGGCGAAGCCCGTTCGGCGGAACCGGTCGGCGCCGACCATGACGTTCTCGAGCACCGACAATCCCCGGAACAGTCCGAGGCCCTGGAGCGTGCGGGCGACGCCGAGCGACGCCAGCTGGTGCGGGCGGGGGTGGGGCACCGTCTCGCCCCGCACACGGATCTCTCCCGCAGTGGGCCGCACGAACCCGCAACAGACGTTGAACAGGGTGGTCTTACCCGCGCCGTTGGGGCCGATCACGCCGTGTATCTCTCGCGGTCGGGCCGTGAGCGACACGTCCGACAGCGCGGTGAGACCACCGAAGCGCACCGTGACGCCCTGGATCTCGAACAGAGGATGCTCCGGCCGTGTCCCGCCGGTGTCAACCGGGTCTTCCCGCCGCACGTTCGCCCCTTTCGCCGCTGGGCTTCGTCGCCGCCCGCTCGCCAGCCGGGCGGGACACGCAACAGCTTCGTGTCGGACGCCCAACGGCGGCCATAGGCACACCGCCCAGCATTTCGACGACGAATTGGGCGGAACGCCCGACCCTGTCGGCTCGCCGTGGCACGAACGTGTCGGGAACACGCGAAAACCCGTCGACGAGTCGCGGATTCGTACTGTGTCTCCACCCCTCACCACGGTGGAACGCGCGGGAAGGCCCCGGTTCCGCTGTGCACGACGCACGGGAACGCCGGACGCACCGCACACCGTGTCGTGACACCCGCAGGACGGCGGCACATCACCCGGTTCTCACCTCGAGTTCGGGCTTCGTACCGGAAACAGTGGACGTGACGCCGTGAGACATGCCATGGTCGATTTCGATGGCAACGGCAGCAGCGGGTCACTCGACGAAAGGCGAGGTCTCCTCGCCCGCGAGAGCCGCCCTGCGCCTGCTCAGCACAGCGCTGCTGAAGGAACTGGACGTCCTAGCGGACCGGCTGACCCTCATGGTGTTGCGCGCCGAACCCGCCTACGCCGAACTGGGCGCCGCGGCACCCGACGCGCTGCGGGAGAACCTCAAGTCCAATATCCAACGGGGTCTTCAGACACTCGGTGGATTGGTACCGAAGGGTGTCAACCCACAGGACACCTCGCGGGAGACCGGCCGTCTCCGGGCCCGCGAAGGCGTGCCGTTGGAAGCCGTGTTGCGGGCCTACCGGTTGGGTGGCCAGGTCATCTGGGAAGGACTGCTGTCGGCGTCACGGGAACGGTTCCAGGGCCGCTACGACCGAGAGTTGTTGGCCGCGGCAGGCTATGTCTGGCGCGTCATCGACACCAGCTCCGCCGCGCTCGTGGACGAGTACCGGCTGGAGGAATCACGACTGCGCAGCCAAGAGCTCAGCAAACGCCACGCGTTCCTCAACGCCCTGCTCGACAGTAAAGGCACCGACGCCGCATTCGCCCAAGAAGCCGCCACCGCGCTCGGCCTGCCCACCCGTGGCCCCATGCTGTGTGTGGTGGCTCCCGTGGAAGCCCCCGCCGACGAACCGATTCGCTCGCCACGGGACACGCTCGCCTCGCACGGCATCGTGTCGTCGTGGCACGTCCGGCCCACGGACATCGTCGGCCTGATCGCGCTGGGCGACCACTCCCCCTCCGCCGCGCTCGACGCGTTACGTCCCGTGGTGTCCGGCCGGGTCGGAGCCTCTCCCGTGATCCCCTCCCTCGCCCACGTCGGTGACGCCTACACACTCGCCCGCACGGCGGCGAACACGTTGTCGGGGCCGGGCGTGGCGTTCCTCGACGACCATCTTCCCGAGGCACTGCTCGTCGGCAGTCCCGAATTGACGAACCGGCTGGCGCAGGTGGCGTTCGGCAACCTGCTCACGTTGCCCGAACACGAGCGGGAAACCCTGCTCACCACGCTGGAAGCGGTGATCGACAACGGTGGTTCACCCACCCGGGCGGCGCAGCGGCTCTACTGCCACCGCAACACCGTGATCTACCGCCTCCAACGCATCAAGTCGATCACCGACCGTTCACCGTCCCGACCGCGGGACCTGCTGCTGTTCACGCTGGGCCTGTTGGCCCTGCGCCGGGGCAGTGCTCATTGAAGCCCTTGAGGCTGTAAAAAGCAGCGGCGACCATTTCCACGCCCCACCCACCTCCGATCCTTCCGGCCTTCTCAAAACCACCGGCGGCCCTCGGTTCTCGGACAACTTGGAGCCGCCCGGATCTCAAGGGAATCCCCGGCCGTGTCCGCACTCTCGTCCGGCCGGGTGAGCGCTGTGCGTCGAAACCATGGGCCCCACTCGCGGCGTGGCAAGCTGGTCTGATGCGGACCTCGACTACGCCGTGGCCCGGTCCTCGACCTCTCCCGGCGTCCGACGCCCTGTTCGCACACGTCGACACCCCGGCAACCCCTCAGCATGTCGGGACGGTACTGGTGTTCGAGCCGGGTCCGGAGCTGACGACCGAACACGCCGCCACCATACTGACCACGATGCCGGGCGCACTCGGCCGAATTGCCCCCGCCACCGCCACCTGCCCCGCACGTTGGGTCCCGGTGCCGGGCAGAACAGCTTTGTCCCGTGTGGATGCGGAATCGGTTGCGGAGCTGTCTGTCGCGGTCGACGAGTTCTTCTCCACGCCGCTGCGCGCCGACCGGGCCGTTAGCGCGGCGAGGCTGGTCACCGGGCTCGCCGACGGGCGCAGAGCGCTCCTGGTGAAACTCCACCACTGCCTGGGCGACGGCATGGCCGTGATGCAGGCGCTGCTGTCCGACACCGACGACGCGGCACGATTGTCCTGGGCGGCCGCGCCCGCGCCACCGGCGTCGCGCACGGGAGTGTCCTTCCTCCGCGCGGGAATGCGTCCGATCGTCACAGGACTGCGCGCCCTGGCGACGGCAGGACGGTCACCGAACTCGCCGACGGACGGCCCCCTACCCGACGCGCGGAGGAACCACGTGCTCGCGCGACTGCCGGGGCGAGCCGTCCGTACGGCCGCCCGAGCGCACGAGGTGAGCGTGGCCGAATTCCTTCTCGCGGTGTTCGCGCAGGCATGGCACGACGCCGGCACGGGAGGATCCGAACGGTTCCGGCTCATGGTGCCGTGGTCGGTGCGGGGCACCGACAGCCTGCGCGTGGCGGGCAACCACACCGGTGCCGTGTCCGTCGACCTGCCCGTGGGGACGATGGAGTTCGGCGACCGTGTCCGTCGAGTGGCCTCGACGATGCGGTCCCACATCGACGCGGGCGTGCCCGTGGCCGCCAATCTCGTCGTGCACCTGCTCGGTGTCCTCCCTCCGGCCCTGCACCGGGCAGCCGCTCGACACGTGTACCGGGAGACCTGGTTCAACGGGGTCGGCACCGTGATGCCCGGGCCACGACGGGAGGTGCGTTGGCACGGTTCGGTGCTGTCGGAGGCCTATCCCGTACTGGCGCTCGCACCGGGCACCGGGCTGGCCTGGGGTGCGCTGACATGGGGGCCGTGGATCACGCTGTGCGTCACGGTCGCACCCGAGTCGGGACCGCTCGCCGGTCCACTCACCAAGCGGATGACCGATCTCGTCACGGATGTCGTTGCTTGAGGAGGGCACGTGATCGGGCCGGGCACGCGTGTGCTGATCACCGGTGGTTCGTCGGGGATCGGCGCGGCGACAGCGGAAGCGTTCGCGGCGCGCGGATGTCGCGTCGTGGTGGCGGGCCGCAACGCCGCGGCCTTGACCGAGTTGGCACGGCGTATCGGTGGGACGTCGTGTGTCGCCGATCTGGCTGATCCCCACGCCGCCGACACCGTGCTCGCCGAGGCGGGCGAGGCCGATGTGCTCGTGGCGGCGGCCGGACTGGGTTGGGCGGGCCACCTGCCAGGGATGGCCGCCGACGACATGGAGTCGCTGGTGCGCGTCAACGTGCTCGCCCCGATGCGACTGGCACACGCCGCGTTGCTCGGCATGCGGCGACGTTCAGGCGGTCACCTCGTGTTCGTCTCCTCGATCGCCGGGCACATGGGTGTCGCCGACGAGGCCGTGTACTCCGCGACCAAAGCGGCCGTGAACGTGCTTGCCGCGAGCCTGCGCCACGAAGCGGAACCACACGGTGTGGGTGTGTCGGTGGTGGTGCCGGGGGCGGTCGACACGGCGTTCTTCTCCCGGCGCGGCACCCCGTACTCACGGCGGTTCCCTCGTCCCGTTCCCGCCGAGACGGTGGCGGCCCGGATCGTACGTGCGGTGGAACGTCGCCAAACCGAGGTGTTCGTACCACGCTGGCTCCGCTTCCCCGCGAGGTTGCGAGGTGTCGCTCCGCGTCTCACCGACGCGCTGCAACACCGATTCGGCTGAGGCGGCTCACAGGCCCCGGGCGGCCCGCAACGACTCCTTGAGCGAGCCGAGCGTGGCCAGCACGGCCGTGGGTTCGTAACCGCAGTGCGCCATGCAGTTCGCGCAGCGAGGATCCTTGCCCCGGCCGTAGGAGTCCCAATCGGTGGTCTCCAAAAGCTCGGCGTAGGTGCGTGCGTAGCCGTCACTCATGAGGTAACACGGCTTCTGCCAGCCGAACAGGGAGTACGACGGCACACCCCACGCGGTGCAACCGAAGTCCACTTTGCCCTCGAGGAAGTCGAGGAACAGCGGCGAGTGATTGAGCCGCCAGCGTTTGCGGTTGCCGTTCGCGAACGCCTTGCGGAACAGTTCCCGGGTCTCCGTCACCCCGAGGAAGTGTTCCTGGTCGGGCGCCTTCTCGTAGGCATAGGCGGGCGAGACCATCATCTCGTCCACTTCGATCTCGTCGTTGAGGAAGTCGAGCACCTCGGTCAAGGTCTGCGGCGTGTCGGTGTTGAACACGGTCGTGTTCGTGGTGACGCGGAAACCGCGGCGCTTCAACTCGGCGATGGCCTCGACCACCTCGTCGAACACGCCTTCCTTGTCGACGGCGGCGTCATGGCGCTCACGCAGACCATCGACGTGCACGGCGAACGCGAAGTATCGCGACGGCTTCAGGTCGAGCTTGTCGATCTTACGCCGGAGCAGGGCGGCGTTCGTGCACAGGAAGACGTACTTCTTCCTGCGCACCAATTCGTTGACCATGGTGTCGATGTCGGGGTGCATCAACGGTTCGCCACCCGCGATCGACACCATCGGCGCGCCACATTCCTCGATGGCGGCCACCGCCTGTTCCACCGGCATGCGCTGTTTCAGCACACTCGCCGGGTGCTGGATCTTGCCGCAACCGGGACAACCCAAATTGCACGCGAACAACGGCTCCAGTTCCACGATCAACGGGAACTTTGAACGTCGACGTAATTTCTGAGCCATCAGATAGCGCGCGATGCGCAGACTCTGGTGCCACGGCATGCTCATCGGTGCCGCACCTCCTTCACGAAGCTGTCGTTCATCCACGTCCGCCGTGTGACGGCCGCCGCCCACGCCCGTAGCGCGGGCCCCGCGGCCGTCAGCGCCGCCAGTGCCGTGGCGCCGCCCGAGACCGTCGCCGGACTCGCCAACGGCCGTTCCGGGGTGTCCACCACCGCACGCAGCACCACGACGGGCCTTCCGTCGCCGACCAGCTCCGTCAACAGCCCGGATTCCAGGTCGAGCGCCACGGAACCGTCGGCGGGTGCGGGATCCCGCACTCGCCAGACCACCCGGTCGGACTCCACGAGATCGCCACGATGGACGATGCGTCCGATTCCGTGCAGGGCCGCGGCCAGCAACGACGCTGAGGAACACCGCCACGTACCGCGCGACGACCGCACCACGTCGGGGACCACGAAGTCACCCGGACGAGCTGCAGGAGTGAGCGCGCAAGCCACTCCCGCCACGACCACGGGGACCTCGGGACGCTGTCGCAGCGCCGCCAATACCGCCGACCGTCGGCGTCCACGCATCCCCGCGCGTACGACATCTCCGCCTCGAAGCCCCCACCACACACTCACCGACTCCACGGCCAGTGGGCACACGACGAGCACATCGTCAGCCCGTCCCGGCATCGTCACCTCTTTCCGAGGTACCGACCGAGCGCGCTGAGCGGAAACACGACCCGGTACATGTGGTAGCTGATGTAGAAGTCGCCGGGGAATCCGGTGCCGGTGAACTGCGGCTCGTCCCATCCGCCGTCGGGACGCTGCGTGGCCATCAGCCATTCCACGCCCCTTCGCGCGGCGTCACCTCGTTCACCCGCGGCGAGCAGCGCCAGCAACGCCCACGCGGTCTGCGACGGTGTGGAATCACCTCGACCCACCCAGGTACGGTCTACATAGGAACGCAGGTCCTCGCCCCAGCCACCGTCGGCGTTCTGGTGAGCCACGAGCCACTGCACTGCCGCGCGCACGGCCTCGTGCTGGGGCGAAATGCCACACGCCACCAAGGCCGGAACCACCGCACCCGTACCGTAGATGTGGTTGGCTCCCCACCGTCCGAACCAGGACCCGTCCACTTCCTGGTGATCCAGCAGCCAACGCACGCCGCGCTGCGCGGCTTCGCTGTCGGCCATTCCCCGGGCCGCCAACATCTCCACGATGTGCGCTGTCACATCGGCCGACGGCGGGTCGATCACCGCACCGAAGTCGCAGAACGGCAGCTTCTCGCACAGCGTTCGGGTGTTGTCGGCGTCGAACGCCCCCCACCCTCCGTCCGAGGACTGCATGCCCACCAGCCATTCGGTGGCCCGGTCCACCGCGGCGTCCACCCGCTGAGGGTCGGGGTGCTTCACCCGCTGGAGCCCGAGCACCACCTCGGCCGTGTCGTCGGTGTCCGGGTAATTGTCGTTGGCGAACTCGAACGCCCATCCCGACGGGGTCAGATCTGGCCTGCGCACCTGCCAGTCACCGCCGACCCGGATCTCCTGGCCCAGAATCCAATCGGCGGCCCTGACCAGGGAAGGATCGTCCGGCGGCGTTCCCGCGTCCAACAACGCCGTCATCGCCAGCGCCGTGTCCCACACCGGCGACTGGCACGCCTCCAGTTTGCGTATCCACCCGTTCTCCGTGCGGTAACGGATGGTGAAGCCCTCCAACCCGTCGATCGCCTTGCGGAGCACCGGGTGATCCAGCGGATACCCACGCAGGTGCAGAGCGAGGATCGAGTACACCCACGGCGGCTGGATGCCACCCCAGCCTCCATCGCTCTCCTGCCGGTCGAGGATCCAGCGTTCCGCCCGTTCCAGCGCTACCTTCCGCAAAGGCTTCAGCGGCAACTTCTCCAACCGGTGCAACGCCGAATCGAGGCCGTGGAACACGGACGCCCAGGACAGTGGTGACTCCACCTCCCGAGGACGGACACCGGTACGCAGCTCACGGACACTGAAACCGAGGTCCCTGGTGGGCCGGTGGGAACCGACGATCGTCAACGGCACCACCGTCTGCCTGGCCCAGCTCGCCCAGTCGTAGATGTTCAACGGGAACCAGTCGGGAAGCAGCATCATCTCCGGCGGCAGTACCGGCAATTCGCTCCACGACCACTCCCCGAACAACGCCAACCAGATCCGCGTGAACACCCGCGTGGACTCGATCCCACCGTTGTCCAGAATGTACTCGCGAGCTTTCCGCAGGTGTTCGGCGTCCACCGGGTCGCCCGCCAGTCGCAGGGCAACGTAGGCCTCGACGGTCGTGGACAGGTCGGAAGGGCCTCCGTAGAAGATCGCCCACGTTCCGTCGGCACGTTGGCAGGACCTGATCCAGCGCGCGGTCTCCTGGGTGATCCGCTCGTCGGTGATACCGAGGAACTGCCGCAGCATGAGGTCCTCGGCGTCCATCGTCACATTGGTATCCAGGTCACCTTTCCACCAGCCCTCCTCACGCTGCAACGACTGCAGGTATCGGCGCGCGGAGGAAACGGAACTCCGCACCCGGTCGTGTGTCGAGGACAGTTCACGGGTCAGCACATCGGTCATCGGTCACGCTCCACGACGAAACGGGTGAGGTCGGCCAACGCCGCATGGATGTCCTCGGGTGGATTCACCGTGGCGAGGCTGGACTCGGCTGCGGCGATGTAGCGGTGAGCACGATCGCGGGTCCAGGTGATGGCACCCGTGTCCTCGATCAGCGCCGCCATCGTGCGCACGTCGGCATCGGAGGGCGGGCGCTCCCTTCGGTAGAACTCCCGCAGGGCCGACGCACTGTCGGTGTCCGAATTCAACGCCGCCACCACGGGAACGGACTTCTTCCGCACTCTCAGGTCGGCCAGCACGGGTTTACCGGTGGTTTCCGGGCTGCCGAGTATGCCGAGCAGGTCGTCGACGAGCTGGAAACCCATTCCCAGGTTGCGTCCGAAATCTCCCAGTGCCGCGACGGCACGATCGTCGGCGCCACCCAGCAGTGCACCCAGTTCGGCCGCACACGCCATGAGTGACGCGGTCTTGCCGTCCTCCATGTGCAGGCACTCCTCGACGCTGACGAGTATGCGACTTTCGTACTCGATGTCGGCGCTCTGCCCCTCGATCAGCCTGTGCACCGCGGCGGTCAGGCGCCGGCTGGCGGAGCGCTTCCCTACCGAGTCCAGCACTTCCACGGCGAGTGTCAACAGCGCATCACCCGCCAGGATGGCGGCCGGAGTACCGAACAATCGCCACGCGGTGGGCCGGTGCCGACGCTCGGTGTCACCGTCCATGACGTCGTCGTGCAGCAGTGAGAAGTTGTGCACCAGCTCCACGGCCACGGCACCCGGAAGCGCCGATTCCGGCGGAGCTCCCACGGCTCTGGCCGCGAGCAGCGCGAGCGTGGGCCGCAGCGCCTTCCCTCCGTCACCGTCCACGGCGTCGCCGTACTCGTCGGTCCAACCGAGGTGGTAGCTGGCGATACGCCGCATCGCGGGTGTGAGAGTGGCGACCGCCTCACGCAGTGCGGGCTGCACCAGCTGCTGGGCGGCGTTCACCTCGGACGGTAAGGTCGCGGTCATCGGCTCACACCTCCAGCCAACTGAGTGAAGACCAGGTCGGCGGCTCGGTGTCCACTTTGCACGGCTCCCTCCATAGTGTCGGGCCAACCTGTTGCGGTCCAAGAGCCGGCGAGGACGAGGCCGGGCAACGCCGTGTGTTGGTCCGCACGCAATCTGTTCGACCCCGGGCTCTGGCGGAAAGTGCCCCGCCGCTGCCGGGTGACGAAGAACCTGGAGTGCGGTGTCGTCGCCGCATCGGGGAACAACCGGCCGAGTTCGGCGAGAAAGACCTCGCGCAGCGTCGACGCCGGGGCGGCGAGCCACGTTTCGGCCGCCGACAGCGACACCGTGAGGTACTGCCCTTCGGTCAGTCCGGCCGCGGCGGTGCGATCGAACACCCACTGCACGGGGGACGACACCGCCGCGACGAACGAGAGGTCGGTGACCGGACGCTCGTACACCACGTGCACGTTGACGATGGGGACCACACCCAATCTCGCGAGACGCCATTGCTGCAGCCCCGCACGCTCGGGACACACGCGAGCCGCCGTCTCGGGAGGCACGGCGAGCACGACCGCGTCGGCATCGAGCACTTCGTCGTCCAGTCGCACCAGAAACCGCCCGCGCACGGGCGCGACGCCCCGCACCGGGCTGTGGGTCCGTATCTGGCCACCGCGTTCGAGTAGGTACTTCTCCGCGGGCCGCACGTGCAAATCCTCCAAAGGCCAGCGCGGTATCCCGATGTCCGCGGCGTCCGCGGCGTCGAGCAACGCCGTACGGAACACCTTCGCCGCCGATGCCAGCGACACCTGCGACACATCACCGTTGAGGGCGGCAACCGTGATCAGGTTCCACAACCTGTCCCGGGTCGCGTCGTTCTGGCCGTGGCGGACGAGCCAGTCACCGAAACTGTGTGAATCCAGCGCGGCGTCGTCCGGATCGAGCGACCGCAGCGCCAGCGCGGCCCGGAGAACCCGTACGCGGTCGGCCGGGCGCAACGCCTTGTACCGGGCGATCGCGGACGCCAGGTGCAGTGGTGCCGGGGCATCGGTGCGACGTAGCTCCGAGAACCGACCACCCGGGGCGATCACCGGCACGTGAAAACGATCCTGCACGTCCATGCCCGCGGAACTGCCTAACCGATCGAGCAGACCTTGGTAGGCGGTACAGCACCGAAGCACGACGTGCTGTCCGTTGTCGACAGTCATACCGTTTCGCTGGAAGGAGAACGTCGCCCCACCCAGTCGTGCACGAGCCTCCACCAAGGTCACCGCGAACCCGGCGTCGGCGAGATCGCAGGCCGCGGTGAGACCGGCCAACCCGGAGCCGGCCACCACCACGTGCGCTTCCGTGGGGCCGGCCCCACTCGCTCGGGGCTGTGCGCACGGCGCCGTCACGGTGTGCCTCCGGCCAGGGCCACACCCGCCACCAGAACCTTCTCCCAGTCCGGAAGGCTGGTGCGGCCGCGCAGCACGCGGTCCGGACGCAGCGCCATGCGGGTGAGCAGTCGGTGGTAGATCCCCGCCATCGCCGCGCAACACGCGCGACTGCGCCGATCGAGGGAATCGAGCAGGGACAGTCCCCGCTCGTACCATTCCTGTGCTCTGACGGCCTGGAACTCCAGCAACGCCACGAGATCGTCGGGATCGTCGACGAACGCGCCGTCGTCGTCCCGATCGAGTGTGCACCCGAACCGCGCCAGCTCGTCGGCGGGCAGATACACCCGGCCGTTGTCGAGGTCCTCGACCACGTCACGCAGGATGTTGGTCAGCTGAAGCGCGACTCCCAAATCATCGGCGACCACGGCGTCGCGACCCCGATCCGGACTGCCGAAGACCGCCAGGGAGAGCCTTCCGACGGAACCGGCGACGTATCGGCAGTACTGCTCCAATGACGCAAACGTCGGATACCTGACTCCGAGTACATCGGCCCGACACCCGTCGATCAACTCGTCGAACGCGTCCAACGGCAGATCGAAACGCTGCGCCGCGTCCGCGAGGGCGATGAGCACGGGATCGTCGGTGTCGGTGGCCCCGGACTCCAGCGCGCGTAGGTCCGCGCGGGCGTTCTCCAGTCCTTTGAGCTTGACCTCGCGGGCGAGGTCGCCGTCGCCGATGTCGTCGATCCTTCGGGCGAAGGCGTAGACCGCGCTGAGCGCGTTACGTTTGGGCGTCGGCAGCAGTCTGATCCCGTAGGAGAAGTTACGAGCCTGCTCACGTGTGATGCGAACACAGTCGTCGTACGCCCTCTCCGGATTCATCGCGCATCACCGAGGCCCAACGAGCTCACCAGGGACAGAAGGACGTGTGAACGTCGAGGGCGCGGTGTGCGGGCGAGCACGTCGAACCCCGCATCGACCAGTGCCCGAGCCGTAGCCCTGCCTCCGGCGACGTAACCCGCGACGGCCAACCGCGCCACCCCGCGTAAGCCGCCCACCAGCGGCGCACCCTCGTCCAGCAGCCGTACGGCACGCTGCACCTGCAACGCGACGACTGCCCGGACACCCGTACTCGCTCGCGCGGCCATGAGGTCGCCCTCGGTGACCTCGAACCGGTCGAGGTCTTGGCGGGGCAGGTAGATCCGTCCCGCGCAAGCGTCCTCGGCCACGTCCTGGCAGTGCTCCAACACCTGCAGCGCGCTGCAGATCCGATCGGACAGGTGAGCGTGTCGCTCGGTGTGCGTGTCGAACACCCGCAACACCAAGCGGCCCACGGGTTCGGCGGACAGCGCGCAGTACTCGAGCAGCTCGTCGAACGTGTGGTAGCGATGCACCACCTGGTCACGGCGGTTCGCCTCGATCAGCCGCTCCAACTCGGAGCGCGGTAGTTCACACACCGACACGGTGTGCGCCAGTCGCTGGAACAGCGGATCGTCGCTGGCCTGCCCGGCGTACAGCCGGTCGAGCGCGGCGGATACCCGATCGAGTTGGAAGAGGCGGTCTCCCGGAGCCTCGTCGCCGATGTCATCCACCATCCGGGCGAATGCGTACAACGTGAGTAGGTGCCGCCGGTACCGGGGCGGCAGCACGTGAAGGGCGACAGGGAAATTCTCCTGCCGCGCTCGCACGCGCAACCACTCCAACGGCGGTGACGCCTGTGCCGTTTCGGCATGCATGGGCCTCGCCTCGTCCCGTTCGGCCCGTTGGCCGGCCAACCGCATCTGATGTCCTATTGTCGTTCGGGTCTCGTATCGGGGCAACTCCGAAAGCAAAACATCGGTTTCTCGAACCTTCGGCCAGTACCGAGGTGTCGCGGCGACTCGGACACGCCGTGATGGCACGGCCATCCCCTGTGCCACAAGCGATCTCGGACCCCCGCATCCCTCCGGGAGTGCCTTACGAACTCCCACAAGAGTTCTGTGGCAACCCCACGGTGCCTGAAGATCCGCGTGCGCGGATACACGGGAACACGGGGCAAGCCATGGAGGGATCCGGTTTCACCCACTGTCCACAGTCTCTTCCCTAGACGCCGTGGGCGAAACCGATCTCATTCAGAAGATCTACATAGGACTTACCTGACCGTGGGAAAACGAATCCCCGGACTTGCGAACTACTTCTCGATCGAGGGCTCACCCGATTCGCGGAGAAGACACCCGAAAAAAGCTTCCCACCACCGCCGGTCAATCCCCGTCACCGGATTCCCGTGGTCGCACCACCATCACGGGACATCCAGCGTGGTGAATCAGCGCCTGGCTCGTGGAACCGAGCAGCATCCCGGTGAAACCACCCCTGCCTCGGCTCCCCACCACGACCAACTGAGCCGTGCCGGACCGTTCGAGCAGCTGCCTGCGTGGCCGATCCCGCACCATCACCCGTTCCACGGACACGCCGGGATATTTCTCCTCCCAGGCAGCCAGTTGCTCATCGAGCAGCGCCCGTACCTCTTGCTCCTCCGGTGTGTTGGTGAAGAACAGCCTGGCCCGACGCAGCACGCTCTCGTCCTCGACATCGACCCAGGCGTGGACCGCGACGAGCGGCGCGGAACGCAGTGCCGCTTCCTCGAACGCGCGGGCGACGGCGCTCTCACTCAACGGGCTGCCGTCCACCCCGACAACGACCGGTCCCGACGACGGTGGCGCGACCCTGTCCGCACCACAGCGGACGACGACCACTGGAGCGGCCGCGTGCCCAGCCACGGCCACCACGGTGGACCCGGCCAGCATCCCGGTGAAACCGCCGAAACCGGAAGCGCCGAGCACCACGAGCTCCGCCCCACGGGACCAATGCAACAACGCGGGAACCGCCGACTCGTTCATGGCTTGCGGGTGCACCTCCACATCGGATGCCACCGCTTTGGCCTCGGCCACTGCCGCATCGAGGATCGTGTGCGCTTCCTCCACCGCGGAGTCGATCACGCTGGGCGGCACCGGCACATCCATGACGAAGTACCGGGACATCAGCCCGTAGGCGTGCACCACATGCAACGGCACCGCTCGCCACGCCGCCCTCTCGGCCGCCCACCGCACGGCCCGCGTCGCCGCCTCCGATCCGTCGACGCCGACCACTATCGCGCCCTCGGCCGCGGGGTCGGCGCGTCGAGCCTCGGCTGCGGGTCGCGTCCCCTCCCCGCTCTTCTCCGCCATGCCCGCTCCCTTCGACGACACGCACGATCGACGGTAGGAGTCGACGTACCGAGCGCGCCACCGTCCTTGGTCCCTTCCGGACCAGGACTTCGGACCCACGCCGAACCGGATCGCCTCGCCGAGGGACATTGCGGACGAGTGCGCGTGGGTAAGGGCTTCAGCGACGGTTCTCCGGCACGCCGACCACCGAGAACGGACGCTCGTAGAGCTGGGCGAGCAGGCCCGCGCAGGCGGCCATCGCCTGCACGTCGGGACCGAACCGGGTGACCGTGACCAGCCCGGCGTCCGGCAGCGCCGTGGTACGCGCGTAGGCGTCGTACACCGCGTCCAGGTACGCGGGTGCATCGGTGATCGCCTGCCCGCCCAGGACCACGAGATCGGGGTTGACGACGTCGCGCAACAACGCCACCGCTCGACCGAGGGCGTGCGCTCGTTCGGTGAGGATTCGGTGCGCGGTCACGTCACCCGCTTCCGCCACCGACCGCAGTGACCGGATGTCCGGCCGGTCGAGCACACCGGCACGTACGGCCCGTTCCGACACGGCCCGTTCCGAGACCGTCACTTCCAGGCACCCGGTCCTCCCGCACGGGCACGGCACATCGCTTCCCACGGGAAGATGGGCGATGCTTCCCGACTGGCCCGGTCCACGATGCAACACTCCCCCCACGGCCACAGCCGCGCCGACCATTTCCCGCGCGTAGAAGTACAACGCGCTCCGAGCGTGGGTGGCCTCCCCGAACAGCAGCTCCGCCGTGGCCATGGCGGGCACGTGTCCGTCGAGATGCACCGGCAGACCCGTGACCTCCTCGAGAATCACGCGCGCGGGCACCCCACGCCACCCCAGTGGCCCGTGGTCGAGCAAGCCGCGTTCGACGTCGACCTGTCCCCCGATCGCCAATCCGATACCGATGATCCGACGCTCCGGCCAATTGCCCAGAAACACCCCGACCTTCCGGGCGACGCACCGCAGCACCTCTTCCGGTGCCCCCTGCGGAGTGGGGATACGTTCGCTGTCCAACAGCTCTCCGCGAAGAGTGCTCAGCCCATACGTGGTGGTGGTGACACCGATGTGCACACCACACGCCGCGATCACGTTGCTGTTGAGATCGACCGGCACCGTCGGCCTTCCGACCTCACCGGTCAACGGCGGGTCGGAAGGTTCGCTCAACAACCCGAGGTCGATCAACGTCGAGACCTGCCTGCTCACCGTGGGCATACTCAAAGACGTGTGCCGCGCGATCGCCCGACGCGACAAGGGACCGTACGCGCGGATCACGCTCAGGATCGCAGCCGCGTTCCCTTCCCGAACGCCACCCGCCCCCGACCCACCACGGACCGCGCTGAGCACTCTTCTCGTCACACCGACCTCACTTCCACCGCACCACAGACCACCCGTCCGGATGCGGTGGCGTCAACACCTATCACCATGTGAACACATTTATTTTCAGCGTTTTCTTTAATTGCGCTCGCAATGTCGCGATATCCAGGATGTGGGAACCCGCTGGAGCCGTTCGCCTTTTCCTGGCAAGCTCGAAAAGCCCTCGACGACCCGCTCATTCATCCCGGATGACGCCATGCCTGTGGCCACCGGGAAATTGGGGACCAGATGCAGACTCTGTTGTTGTTCGGACTCGCCGGGTTTCTCGCCCAACTCGTGGACGGATCGCTGGGAATGGCGTTCGGGGTGACGGCGACCACCACGCTCGTCACCGTGGGGACCGCTCCCGCCGTCGCTTCGGCGGCGGTCCATCTCGCCGAGGTGGGCACCTCGCTGGCCTCGGGAGCCTCGCACTGGCGCTTCCGCAACATCGACTGGCGCACCGTCGGCATCCTCGCCGCTCCCGGCGCCGTCGGCGCCGCTTTAGGGGCGTACGTGCTGACGTCCCTGCCCATGGCGTTCGCCGAGGTATGGATCACCACGGTGCTGCTGTTGCTCGGACTCTACGTACTGGTGCGCTTCGCGTTCCTCAAGTTGGGAACGCTGGTCGAGACGCGGCGTCCCAGTGCCCGGTTCCTCGGCCCGCTGGGCCTCGTCGCCGGATTCGTCGACGCGAGCGGGGGCGGTGGTTGGGGGCCCGTGGCCACGACGACCCTGCTGTCGTCCGGACGGCTCGAACCACGCAAGGTTGTCGGCTCGGTGGACACGTCCGAATTCATCGTGGCGCTCGCGGCCAGCCTCGGTTTCCTGTTCTCCCTGTCGCAGGAGGACCACCTGGACTACACCGTCGTGGTGGGGCTCATGCTCGGCGGCATCCTGGCGGCCCCCTTGGCGGCATGGCTGGTGCGTAAGCTGCCGCCTCGGGTGCTCGGCGCCGCTGCCGGTGGCCTCATCGTGTTCACGAACGCACGGACACTACTGAACGCTGTGGACACGAGCACGGCTGTGGCGACCGTCGTACTGGGCGCGCTCGTCGTGCTGTGGGCGGGCGGTCTCGTCGCCGCCGTGACCTCGGTACGCAAGGAGCGACGGACCGATGTCCGCGCCGACGAAGCCCCCGTACTCGAACGCCCGTAGAAGACCCTGGTTTCGAGGTAGCCGCCCACCGACACGCAGGACTCCCGGATCACGAATCGTCGTTTTCCCGCCTTCATCGCCCATCGCGGAGCAAAAGAAGTCGCAACCGGTTTCTTCGGAGGGCAATTCCTCCGATATGCCCGCGAAACCATTCGAGAATTCACATTCCACCGACGGTGAAGCGATCGGCGTAACACCGGTGTCAATCGTTCCTTACGACACGAACCGGTGACTCGGTGGAGGATCACGGTCGGCGGCGCTCAGCCGCCCGAGCGCCGGGCGCGTTCGAGGGCCGGACCGAAGCGCTCCTGCACGGTGTGCCACGCCTCCATGATCTCGCCCCGCTCGGGTTCCACGGGTTCCGGGTCGGCGCGATCCCCCTGGAACGACATCAACAACTGCATCACCCGCCCCACCACATCGGGGTGGCCGAGCGGCACCGGTGGTTCCACACGGACGGCCGGGTCGGTGTCCCTGCTGACGAACGCCGCCACTCGAACACCCTGAGCGATCAATCTCTGCCTCAACGCGGCCGTGTCGGTGTTCCACCAGTCCGCATAGGTGCCGCCCCGTCCCGGCCCGGACCCTGCCATCACCGTGCTCGACATCGCCTCGGGTGCGGGATCCACGACGACCACGCTCCGCACCTGGTTCGGGTGCTCGTCGGCCAGTCGCAGCGCGCTCTCGGCCGCCCTCGCCGCCGCCACCAGATGCACCCGCTGACTCATCTCGCCCAGTAGGTCCTCGACCGACGGCCCGTCTCCCACCTCCGCGGGCAACCGACACCATCCGATGCGGAGATGCTCGGCCAACGGTCGCCACGTCGCGGGCAACATGTCGTGCTTGGCCTCCCCGGCGGGATCGAGCACCAGCACCACGGGCGCTTGCTCCGGTCCCTGCCACACCACCGACGGTCCCGCGCCTCGCACCTCGTCATCCTGGAAGTCCCTCATGGCCGGGACGTACCCAATTCGGGCGAGGCTATACCCGGACCGCCTGGGCCGCTCCCGTACGCCACCGGAGCCCATCACCCGATCCGGCCCTCCTCCCTCGACCCGTGGCCGCGTACCTGGGCGTCGGTGAGACGGTCCGGAAGACTGGGGAACATGCCCGGTCAACGCCGTTACCACCACGGCGATCTTCGACGCGCCGTCATCGACGCCGCCGTGGAGGTCATCGCCACCGACGGCACCGTCGCCATCAGCCTGCGTGATCTCGCACGCCGCGCGGGCGTGTCGCACGCCGCGCCCGCCCACCATTTCAAGGACAAGGCGGGGTTGCTCACCGCCATCGCGATCGAGGGCTACGAGATCCTGGCCGACTCGATGCGGGAGGCGTTGAACATCACCCCCATGCCGCTGCCGGAGCTCGGAGCACGGTACGTGGAGTTCGCCACCGAGTATCCGGCGCACTTCGAGGTGATGTATCGACCGGAGCTCTACCACCGCGACGACCCGGAGCTGTTGGCCGCCAAACAATGGACGCGCCGCATCCTGCGCGCGGGCATCTCCCCGTCGCCGCGCGGGCAGCACGGCGACGGGGTCGAATCCGGCGTGATCGCCGCGTGGTCACTCGCACACGGCTTCGCCATCCTCGCTCGAACCGGAAACCTCGACGAGGACCTCGGAAACTCCTCCCCCCTCGACGCGTTCCGGCGCATCGCGCGCAGGATCATCCCGGGCGGCGAACCCACCGATTCCGCGGAATGACGCCTAACCGGCCGGTCCGCGCTCTGCGATGAAGTCGCACCGTTCAACGGCGTCGCAGTCCGCGTTCCACCGCGGCGATGAGCTCCGGACGCAACGCCTCGGGCGGGATCACCGCGTCCACCGAACCCACCTTGACGGCCCGCTGAATGGAGTGCACGTTGTCGAACTCGGCCGCGACCTCGCCGAGCTTCTCCGCCCTCACCGACGCTTTGAGCTCGGCCAGTCGCGTCGCCAACTCGGCACGCTCCTCGTCACCGGCCCGGGCGATCCGCTCCTCCAGTTCCCGAACCCGTTCGTCAGCGGCCGTGCGAGCGGCGACCTCGCCCGAGAACACCACCGCCGCAGCCGGGGCACCCCCGAGCACCGAGGCGAACGAGCCCTCCACCGCCAGCACCGTCATGTTCGGGTTCAGTGCCTTCGAAAAGACCACGAACGCGCCACCGTGGTAACGCGAGATCACGCAGAACACGATCGGACCCTCGAAGTTCACGACGGCGCGGCCGATCTCGGCCCCGTACTCCAGCTGCAGTTTGCGCATCGACTCGGGGGAACCGTCGAAACCGGAGAGGTTCGCCAACACCACGAGCGGCCGGTTTCCGCTGGCCGCATTGATGGCCCGCGCCACCTTCTTCGACGAACGCGGGAACAACGTGCCCGCCGTGTAGGTGTCGGGGCCGTCCGTCGGTGGGAAGCCGCGGCGCGGCACCGACCGTGACTCGATGCCCACCAGGCAGACCGGCCACCCACCGAGGTGGGCGTCCTGCACCACGGCAGTCTCGGCGTCGGCCATGCCCGCCCACCGTTCCAGAACGGGATGGTCGGCGTCGGCGACCGCCCGCATCACGGTGCGGATGTCGAACGGCTTCTTGCGGTCCGGGTTCTTATCGGGCGAGAAGATCTCGCCGACCGTGGTGAAGTCACTGTCCACCACGTTGTGCGGGTAGTCCCGGACGTCTCGGTCGCGGGGATCGATGGTCTCGGCGCGTCGAGGCCCGCTCTCGCCCGGCGCCACGTAAGTGTGGTCGTAGTGCGCCAGGAGCACGTCACAGGCACCCGCGAGGTTTGGCGCCCAGTACTGGGCCTGGCCATTCGGACCCATCACCCGGTCGTAGCCGCCGATCCCGAAGTTGTCTTCGGCGGACACTCCGCCCGAGAAGTCCAGCGACTGCTTGCCGGTGAGCACCATCGCCGAGTCCGGCGTCATCACGAGGATGCCCTTGGTGTGCATGAGCATGGTGGCCTCGGCGTTCCAGTACGGCTGCGCGCCGACGTTGATACCGGCCACCACGACGTTGATCTCCCCGCCGTCCTGGGTGAAGTGCACGATGCGCTTCAACGCGGCCGCAACCCAGTCCATGTTCTCCGTACCGGAGTCCATGGCGATCCGCGCACCGGCCGACAGTGCGAACCACTCCACCGGGACCCGCATGCGCTCGGCGAGGTCGAGCGCCGCGATCACCCGGGTGCACTCCGGTTCCGCGAGAGCGCCCAACGACTTGATGGGATCGCCCAACATCACCACGCGGGTCACGCCCTCCGGGTGGAGCGCCGTCGGCGTGGTGACCACACCGGTGACGATCCCCGCCGTGTTACCGCCCTTCGGCCTGTCGACGGGTACGAGCTCGCCCTCGTCGTCGAGGTCGTACTCGACGAACGTGCCGTTCTTGCCCGCGACCAGCTCGACCAGCTCGTACGGGTACACCGTGTTGCGCCGCCGGGCACGCAGGACCTTCTGCCCGTAGGCGTCGAGCGGCCGGATCACCTCGGTGGACGGCGTGGTCATCCGCACGCTCACCCCGGAGCCGGTGTTGTGAGTGATGAGCACCGCGACGTCACGCGTGGCACCGGTCTCCGGATCACGGCGGCGGCCGAGGAACTCGACCTCCTCGACCCCCGCACCGGTCGTGGTGGGCACGACCCGGTGCGCCACCGCACGCAACTCCTCTGTGGACAACTCGATCGGAGGCCAGACATAGATCACGACACGGTTGGTGTCGAGACGCTTCTTCACCGGCCGCCGCACCTGCTGTTCACGGATGGCGTCGAGGCAAGCGGCCAACGTCCCCTCCACGGCGGGCAACGCGACCAAGCGTCCCTGGGAATCGCGCAACGGCGTGAGGTCACGCACCTGCGCCATCGCCACGAACCGTTCGTCGGACGGGTTGTCCGGTGCGACACACCGCATCAGGTAGACCTCCTCATCGGCCGAGGGAAGCCGCGTGAGGTCGAACTCGCTGAGCCGGCGCAGTTGCAACCGCTGGGCGACGAGTGGGTGCAGGCCCCGGAGCAGTTTGTCCTCCACCAGGCCCGAGGCCGAGGGTCGGAAAGTGAAGTGGTGGTGCATCACCGAGCCACTTCGGCCCGACACCGTGGTGGTGATCCGGCGGACCGACTCCGGAAGCGACACCTCGGTGAGTGTGGCGAGCAGCTTCGCGGCGGCGGTGTCGTCGTCGGCGAATTCGTCCGACCAGGACAGATACAGATCCACCACGAAACCGGTCCCCGCCGGATCGCCGACGGCCTCGGAGACCGCGTGCAAAGCGTCGACCACGTGCTGCGGATCCGCCGCCGTGGACACCAGCCGCACCCGCTCGGAGTCGAGTTCGTAGTCCGCCGTCACGCACGGGAAGTCCGCCACCCGACGCACCCGCACGTTCGCCAGTGACCTGTCCCAGTAGTAACGCCGGGCCATGACCTCCAACAGCGGAGCCAGGTCGGCGCCCTGCCGATGGATCCGCTGGCCGAGCACCCGCACCAGGGGCTCGGGGCACGACACCATCTCGGCGATCCGTTCGGACCGGTCGCCCGCGTCCGGGTGGGCGTCGAGGTAGCGGAGGTGGCGTCGCACGTTCGCGTAGAGCTCGGCGCGCCTACGGCGCAGCATCGGTTGCGCGAACCAACGGAACACCACGCTGCGGGCGAGGTCGGCCACCACGGGAAACCGCACCTGAGTGGCCACGATCAGGTGTTCCAGCACGTGCCCGACGGCCTCTCGCACCGACTGTTCGGGCGCGGGTTCCGTAAGCCACTGCCGCAGCAGGGCGGTCACCACGCCGATGTCGCCTCCCGCGCGCTGCTGAACGCAGAACAGGCGGAACACCGCCTCGGTGAGCTCGGGGCCCTGCTCCAGTTCGGTCACGCCGTAGTGCGCGAGCGCCCTGGTCAGTCGCTGCTGGAACACCTCCGACAGTCCGGCCCTGTCCACATCGAGGCTCTGCAGATACGTGTGGAAGTACTCGCGAGGACTGTGCAGCCGAGTGCCGGCCGCCCCCTCCCCGTCCACGGGCTTGTTGCGACCGAGCTCCGAGAGGTCGGCGAACACCCGCAGCAGATCCGCCTCGGCCTCCACCGGCCTGCGCCCCGTCTCGACGAGCTCGGCACGCGCGGCGAGGTAGTCATCCAGTGCACGGGTCTCGTCGTCGAGATCGAGGTCGTAACCCAATAGCCGGCTGCGCAGCTCGGCACGCGCGCGCTCCGCCCGCTGCCCGGCGTCGGCCCCCTCGGCGCGAGCCGGCAGTCCGAGGTCCTCGCCGCGTTGGTCCCCGGCACCCGAATCGGTGTCACCGGTGTCGAGCGGCTCCAACCGCAACAGCGGCGCTCCGGCCTCCACTTGGCTGCCGATCGACACGGGCCGTTCCCGCAGCACGGCCCGAAACGGTGCGCGCAGCACCGTCTCCATCTTCATGCTCTCCAGCACGAGCACCGGCGCGCCGGCCTCGACCTCGGAGCCGACCTCCACGGGAGCCGCCACCACCAGGGCGGGAGCGGGCGAACGCACGACACCACCCTCGTCCCTGCTGATGCGGTGGACCGTGCCGTCGATCTCGACCACGTGGACGGGTCCGTGGGTTCCCGTGACGAACCGGTAGCGGCGGCCGTGGATCACGACCTGGCCCGCGGCGGCGCTGTGCCGCTCGATCTCGACGTCGACCGTGTGCGTCGTCGGCCCGTCCTCGATCTCTGCTCTGAACCGGTACGGCGCGGTGCGCGCCACGGTCATTCGATAGCTCGTGCCCCGCAGCTTCAGCTCCACCGTGCGGCTGCCGGTGTGCCGTACCTGTGGTCGGCCGCCACGGGCGGTGGACAGCAGGTGCTGCTGCTCGGCCTGTTCGGCCTCCGTGTAGGCGTCGATGGCGGCCACCGCCAACGCCACACCGGAATGACGGGTGACCCGCAACCGTCCCTGCTCACGCACCCGGTCGATCCAGCCGGTGTCGGCGCTCGCGTCGATCACCTCGGGCGCGTCGAGCAGGTCGAGCAGGAAACTCTTGTTCGTCGAACCTCCCTCGATGAGCACGCTCGTGTCGGCCACCGCGCGCCGCAGGCGGGCCAGAGCCTCGTCCCGGTCCCGGCCGTAGGCGATGATCTTCGCGATCATGGAGTCGAAGTCGGCCGGGATCGTGTCGCCCTCCCCGACTCCCGTGTCGACGCGGATACCCGGGCCGGCGGGGAAGTTCAGCAGGCTGATGCGTCCCGGAGCCGGAGCGAAGTCGCGGTCGGGGTCCTCCGCGTTGAGTCGCGCCTCCACCGCGTGCCCCATCTCCCGCGGCCGCTCGCCGTCGAGAGTGCCCCCGGCGGCCACGTGTAACTGCGCCTTCACCAGGTCCATACCGGTGGTGGCCTCGGTGATCGGATGTTCCACCTGCAGCCGGGTGTTGACCTCGAGGAACGCGAACAACTTCTCGCCCGGGTGGTAGAGGAACTCGACCGTGGCCGCGCCTCGGTATCCCACGGCGAGCGCCAGACGTTCGGCCGACGCCTTGAGTTCCTCGGTCTGCTCGGGCGCCAACAACGGCGACGCGGATTCCTCGATGACCTTCTGGTTACGCCGTTGCACCGAACAGTCGCGCACACCCAGAGCCCACGCGGTGCCCTGCCCGTCGGCGATGACCTGCACCTCCACGTGCCGGGCGCCGGTGACGAGACGTTCCAGGAACACGACCCCGCTGCCGAAGGCACGCTCGGCCTCCGCGCGGGTGCGCTCGTAGGCGTCGGTGAGCTCGGCCTCGGACGACACCACCCGGATACCCCGTCCACCGCCACCCGCCGTGGCCTTGAGCATGAGCGGATAACCGATACGTTCGGCGGCGGCGTGTGCGGCGTCGAGGTCGTCCACCGGGCCCCGACTCCAGGGCGCGACGGGTACCCCGACCTCCTCGGCGATGAGTTTCGCGCCGATCTTGTCACCGAGTCTGCGCATGGCCTCCGCGCTGGGACCCACGAAGGTCACCCCGAGCCGGTCGCACAGCTCCACGAACGCCGGGTCCTCGGCCACGAATCCCCAGCCGACCCACGCGGCGTCGGCCTTCGTCTCCCGCAGTGCCCGCTCCAGGACCTCCAGGTCCAGATACGGGCGCGCGGACGCGGGGCCGAGGAAGTAGGCGTGATCGGCCTCCCTGACGAAGGTGGCATCCCGATCGGCGTCGGTGTAGAACGCCACGGTCTCCAGTCGCGCCCCACCCTCGGCGTTGCGTTCCTTGACGGCGTGGATGAGCCGCATCGCGGCCTCCCCACGGTTGACGATGGCGACGCGACGGAACACCGAAACCCTCACCCTCCTGGAAGACAACACGCAAGGTCGGCCGCCCACGAAACGGCCGCCCTGTCACTTTCGTGGGTAAGGCGTGTCGACAGTAATGATCGGACTCACCACGTCCGGCCAGGCGGCTTTGTAGGAAACCACCAAAAACGTGATGAGGGTAGCTCGAGTGGCACACCGGCCCCCTCAGCGGGCTCGGGAAGAGAGCCCTTCCGGCCGAGCGTGCGGGGACTCGGTGGTGTAGGCGAGTCAGGACACGAGCTTCTCGGCGAATCGGACGAGTCGTTCGCCCTGGTAGCGGGCGGCTTCGAGAGTGGTGTCGTCGGGGCCCTCACCTCCGCCGGACGGCCACGACGTGCCATAGGGGTTACCACCCGCGGAATAGAGTAGCGGATCGGTGTAACCGGGCGGGACGATCAGACAGCCCCAGTGGTAGAAGACATTGTTCACCGCCAGGATCGTCGACTTCTGACCACCGTGGCGGTTCATCGCCGAGGTGAACGTGGTGACTGGTTTGTCGGCCATCGTTCCCGCCTGCCACAGTCCACCCGCCTGGTCCATGAACTGTTTGAGCCGGGAGGTCGGGAGACCGAAACGCGTGGGCGTGCCGAAGGCGTAGGCATCGGCCCATTCCAGATCCTGGAGCGTGGCCTCGGGAACGGTGTCCTTGGTCGCGTCGACATGGGCGCGCCACGCCGGGTTGGCGTCGATGGCCGTGTCTGGCGCCAACTCGGCGACACGACGCAGCGCGACCTCGGCGCCCCGCTCCTTCGCACCCTCGGCCACCGCCCGCGCCAACGCGTACACGTTGCCGGTCGCGCTGTAGTAGATCACCGCCACCCGGACTGGCATCGGACTTCTCCTTCGAAGGCCTCGACCTCTCGGTCCTGGTCGACACGTCTGCCACACGTTCCCGCTCGGCTCGGTCCCGAAATGACGGCGCCACGTGACCGAAGACGAAAGCACTCATTCGCGTCGGACCCGAGAACAGCCGTGAACGGGGCGGGTGGGCCTTCGGGCACCGGCCTCGTCGCCGTAGGCAGGAGGTCACGCCGACGTCAACGCACGGGCAGGCTCTGTGCCGTCGGAGGTCGAAAACGTCTCCTCGGGCTCGACCGGGGAAGACGGACGACGCGCCAACGACCGCAACACTACCGCAGCCGCGCAGGTGGCGGCGAGCGTCACCAGCCCCGCGACGAGCAAGGCCTCCTGCGGACCGAGCTGTTCGGACAGCCAGCCGAGGGCGGGCGCCCCGAGCGCGCCCGCGCCCCCGGCCACTGTCCCCTGCACCGCCAACACACGGCCCCGCATGCTGTCGGCGGCGTCCAACTGCAGGCGGGTGCTCTTCACCGTGTCGATTACTACCGCACCCGCCGCGATGGGTAGGAGTACGAGAGCGAATCCGACCAATCCGGGGATGAGCCCGCTGACCGCCTGCAACACACTCGTCACCGCCGCCACCACGAGCAGCAGCGGCAGGGTGAAGTCCTTGAGCCGAGCCGCGGCGAGTCCGCCGAGCACCGTGCCGACGGCGAACACCGACGACAACGTGCCGTATCCCGCCGACCCCGCGTTCAACGGCCCTTCCGCCACCGCCGCCATCGTCACCTGGTAGTTACGGCCGAGCGACGACAGGACGAACCCCAGGGCGAACAGCACCAGCAGCACATGCTGGGTGCGCAGGTACCGCAGTCCCGCCACGACTCCGGCGTACTCGCGGGTGCTCTTGGCAAGAGGGTGGAACTGGGACGAACGCATCACCAACACGGTGACGATGACGCCCCCGAAACTGGCCGCGTTGACGCAGAACAGGGCGGGTTCGCCGATCACCGCCGCGAGCACGCCCGCAAGACTCATGCCCAGTACCCGGCCCACGGAGTTGATCACGGAGTTCCACGCCAACGCGTTACCGAGATCGGAACGCGGCACGACCTGGCTTGCGAAGCGGCCGAGAGCGGGTCCTTCGAAGGTCCCGACCAATCCCGCGATCGCCGTGAGCGCGAACAGCGCGGGCAACGGCAGGCCCTGCCACACCGTGAAGGCCAGCAACAACGCGATCATCACGTGCAGCGATTGCCCGGTCACGATGATGCGCCGAGGCGATATGCGGTCAGCCAACGCACCGGCCCACGGGCCGCACACCAGCGCCGGCACGGTACTGAACGCCACCGACAGTCCCACGGAGGTCGCCGAGCCGGTACGTTCCATCACGACCCAGTTCAGCCCGAGCACCTGCATCCAGGTCCCCGTGACCGACACCAGGTCGGCCGAGGCCCATAGCCGATAGTTCCGATTGGAGAACGCGCGCAGCATCGGCGGCAGATTTCGCCGCAAGATCCTTCAGTCCTTCCGCGAGACAGGGCGCGAAGCCCGCACCGGTACGAAGCGGTGCGACGGGCACGACGTCCACAGCACGACGTCCATGGCATGGCGGACACCCGCGTGGCGGAACGTTCGAACCACCCACCGTCGCGGGCGACCTCACGCTACCCAGCGACTTGCGATCCCGTCCCCACTTCTGTCGTGTGGCGATGCCAACAATGAGGTTTGACCGCGAAAAAAGGGATCGGCCTCACAGCAGTCGTTTTCGCTGCGCCGAAGAGTCCATTACAGACAGTCCTGTTGTCACGGTGGGTACGCACTCATCCACGCGCTCTCGCGGAAGGCGCGGCGCGCAAACGGCACGGCCGCGGGCGGGGACGAACCCCAACCCGCGGCCGTGCCGTGTGTACGTCGCGTCAGGTGTTGCGGCCGCGGCCGCCTCGGCCGCGTCGGCCACCTTCCTCGTCGATGTCGAACTTCTCCTTACGGACCTCACCAGAAACGGTCTCCTCGTCGGCGACCTTCTCCTTGCCGAGACGGACCTTCTCCACCGGCACGTTCTCCTTGGTGACCCGCGCCTGCTCGCGGTGCAAGGTCACCTCCTGTTCCTCCTCCCCGATGTCATGGGGGGCCGAACGGTCGGCTTCGCTCACCGGTTCACGCTCGATCCGGACCTCTTCGTGGGACACCGGGACGCTCATCTGCTCTTCCTCGGTCACCACGTACTTACGAAGCCGGACCCGGCCGCTTTCCACCTCTTCGGTGCCGGCCCGCAAGTGCTCCTCGGAGCGCACCATCGACTCACCCTCGGTACGGGGGCCTGTTCGTCCGCCGGTGCGGCCCTGGGTCCCGGTGGTGCCGGCCGCGCCCTGTCCGGAACGCGTCTCGGTGCCGGTCCCGCCCTGCTCCTCGTACATCTCCTCGGACACCGCCGCTCTCGGGGCGGGAAGATTGTAGTGCGTGTACAGTTCCGCGCTTTCCTCACCCGAAAGGTCGGTGTGGGTGTCGACTCGGGGCGCCTCAGACACCTTTTCCTTGGACGCCTGGACGTGGATGCCGTCCGATTCCAGGTAGGCACCCTGCAAGGGGACGAAGCTCTCCTTCTGCCCGAAGAGACCGGTCTTCACGGTGACCCACTCGGGCTGCCGGGAATCGTCGGAGAGGTAGACGGTACCGACCTTGCCGATCTTGCGGCCCTCCGTGTCGACAACCGAGTTGTCGATGAGTTCCTCCGGACGCAGTGTCGTGGCCACGGTCGCTGCCTCCTTTCGTTCTCGTGCGATCACGGAATGCGATCACGGAAAGGGTCAAACAGCGAGGGCCGTCCAACCCTTCCCCACAGTCTTGACACCACGCCCAACGCAAAACTCGGCGCCCGCATCAATCACCCACACGGGTGGGCGACCCGCGAAAGCGGCCGCCTGCCCCGCACGCTCCGTGATGAATCGTGCCTAACCTGACTCAACCCTTGACGCACACGACCTGCTTGAGGTGGGCGACCACCTCCACCAGGTCCGACTGCGCCTCGATCACCGAGTCGATGTCCTTGTAGGCGCCGGGGATCTCGTCGACGACTCCCGAGTCCTTCCGGCATTCCACGCCCCGAGTCTGCTCGGCGAGGTCAGCAGCCGTGAACGAGCGACGAGCCTTCGCGCGGCTCATCTTCCTGCCCGCACCGTGGGCGGCCGACTGGAACGACGCGTCGTTACCCAGCCCACGCACGATGTACGAGCCGGTACCCATGCTGCCGGGGATGATGCCGAGATCGCCCTTGGCGGCCCTGATCGCCCCCTTGCGGGTCACCATGAGGTCCATGCCGTCGTAGCGTTCCTCGGCCACGTAGTTGTGGTGGCACGAGATCGGTTCGTCGAACCGCACGCCCGGCACCGTGTCGGCGAGGGACTGCTTCACAAGAGCCAACATCGTGGCCCGGTTGCGGGCCGCGTACTCCTGCGCCCAGTACAGGTCGTTCCGGTACGCCTCCATCTCTGGAGTGCCCGTCACGAACGCGGCGAGATCGCGGTCGGGCAGGTCGGCGTTGTGCGGCAACTTCCTGGCGATCTCTATGTGACGCTTAGCGAGTTCGTTACCGATGCCCCGCGAGCCGGAGTGCAGCATGAGCCACACCCGGCCGTCGTCCTCACCACCCTGCTCCAGGCACACCTCGATGAAGTGGTTGCCGCCCCCGAGGGAGCCCATCTGCCGCTGCGCGCGGTCCAGCATGTCCTGCACACCCGGGTGCAGTGAGGAGAATCGAGACCAGAATTCGTCCCACCCACCCGTTCCGGGTACCCGGGCCGGGTTGACGGGGTTGCGGTGCATGTCGAACCCCACCGGCACAGCGGCCTCGATCCGCCTCCGCAGCGGGCTGAGGTCGTCGGGCAGGTCCGAGGCCGTCAGCGAGGTGCGTACCGCCGACATGCCACAACCGATGTCCACGCCGACGGCCGCGGGGGACACGGCGTCACGCAGCGCGATGACACTGCCGACGGTGGCACCCTTGCCGTAGTGGACGTCGGGCATGACCGCCACGCCGTGGACCCAGGGCAGAGTGGTGACGTTGTGGAGCTGACGTAGCGCCTGCTCCTCGATCGTCGCTGGGTCCGTCCACAGACGAATATCCACCCTGTCACCCTCGATCGTCGTGTGCACGCTCATCACCTCGTCGGTCTTCTCGGCCCTACCGTTCCCACCCAGTTCGACTGGGGGTCGAAAACCCCATCCTCTCTTATGGACGTCCAGCGCTTGCGATCAATTCCCGACGGCTTCCCGTTCGGGAACAGAACACAGCACCGGCTGCAGGATGCCGGACACAGGGCTGGACACAGGATGAGCCGAGCTCCTCCCCCTTCCCTGTTTGCGACCGAAGTCGGGTTCATAGTGCTGCCGCGACGCGGCGCAGGGAGGGGAATGCGTCGTGGGACACTTCGACTATCCGCGACAACGCGGTGGGAGGATCGTGCAGTACCAGCCGGTGGGGCGCGATCCGTTCGGCCAGCCTCGCCAACGCGTGTGTGCCGCTCACATCGATGAAGGACAGCCCGTCGAGCCGCAAATGCACGTCGCCGTGGACAGGCAGCGCGTTGAGCGCGATCTCCAGCACCTCACGTGAGGCCAGGTCGAGCTCACCCTGTAGACGCCAGCTGTGGGCGTTCTCGCTGTCGGCGTAGAGGGCGCATCCGGGACCGAACACGGCACGCTGCCGCATGGGATGGACGAAGGCGAGCGCGGCGGAAGCGGACTGATCGACGTACCGGCCGTCGTAGCCGCACAGCAACAACACCGGTGAGCGCGCCGCCACCTCGTCGAACACCATCTCGGAGTGCACGAAGTGGGCGGCGTCGGCGCTGTCCCGAATCGGAAGCGCCGCGTCGACGGCCAACCGCAGGCATCGGTATCCGGCCGCGACCGCGTCGTCGGCGGCCTGCCGCATCCGTGCGGCCTGCGCGAGAACGGTGGGCTCGTCGGTGGCACCGTGGACGGCCGACGACGACCACAACTGCAGATGTCCCGAGCTCAACAGTTCGTCGCGGGCGGGTAGCAGACTCAGGTCCTCGGCCAGCTCGTCCTCACTTCTGTCGGAGATGTAGAGCAACCGTTCCCGACGCACCGCGCCTTCGCTGAAGAACAGCACGAGCATCTCGCGCCATGCCTCGATCCCGGTGTGAAACCAACACGCGTGGTCGTGCCAGCCGTATCCCACCGGCACGACAAGCGCGCTCTTCCTGCGCATACGACCACCTTAAGCAGCTCACCCGGAAGGGAATGGGTCTGAAAGTCCCTTCTCATCCACGGCTTCGACGACCAGCGGTGACTCTTCGCAACATCCGCCGTAACTGGATGATGCGGGCGGCACCGAGCATGGCAACGGCAAGGGCGCCCACCACAGCGGACAGCAACATCGACACACCGAGCGGAAGGACTCCGGACAGCCCGAAGAACTCCACCGTCACCGACCCGGTGTTCTGCAGGATGAACACGAGCAGGAGCACGATCAGCAGTGTCACTGCGATCGCGCTAGCCCAGACACCCCCGATATCGGGTGCGGATGCGGTTCGTCGGCGACACACGCTCGTCTGCGCCGGTCCCATGTGATGTGTCATCGGCCGGAGTGCTCATCGTTTCATCGTCGGCCGACCACGAGATGCCCGCAGTGCGACCTCACTCGCCTCGCTTGCGTCGGCCCCGTCGGGAAAGGCGGCGAAACGACTCCGTCACAGCGGACTGCGGTGCTCACCGGCATCTCCGACATTTCCGGAAGTAAGGTCCACATCGGATACACAGTCCTGGACTTCACCGGTCCGTGGTCCCACGACAGCGGGTCGAAGGAAACGGCCCTCGCCTCCATTTCCCCCGTTTCCGGACGGGATACACCTCTGCGAACGGTCAATCCGCATCGCCGCTGTCGGACATCCCCGACAGCATGATCTGTGCGGACAGGTGTGCCGCCCTGGCCACCGCGCTGTCGCCCCTCGATATGCCCGGCAGGGTGTCGTCGGAGCGGGTCGGACGACACTCCAGTTGGCGCAGCAACGCCACGAGCTCACCACCGAGCCGATCAGCCGCTTCCCCAATCGAAACCGGATCAAGTCCCGTCTCGGGTGGTGTCGTATCCGGTCGGAGCGCGGCGATGACCACCGCCGCAAGCTGCTGTGCCACCTGCTCCGCGAGGTCCTCGGGATCCGCTGTCGTCATGGTGTCCTCCCCCGAAAGTCGGTAGACAGCGTTTCAGCCACCGCCTGTCGTGTGCAGGGTCGAAGGTCCTTCCTCTCGGGCGAGCCCTTCAAAAAGCCACCCTTGCCATCACGTCATGGTGGTGAGATGTCCAGGTCGGGCAACGGCACCGTCCAAAGCAATCCTGCCGTGCCATCGTGGTCGTCGACGATCACTTTCCCGCCGTGGACGTGAGCCCGACGGCGCAGTTCTTCGAGCCACGGAAGATCCGGTGGGATCGAGGCCGGAGCCCCCACGGTGACGGCGACCGTGGCCATGTCGCCGACCTCCACATTGAGCGCGATCTCCGGAGTGGCTCCGCTTTCCTGTACGTGTCGTGCGAGCTTCCGGATCGCTTCCCGTACGACGAACTCCATGTCGTGTCCCAGCGAATCGGGAACGAACGTGTCCACCGCTCCCCCGATGCGCACCGACGGTGTCGGGTACCCTCGGGGTAAGGCGGGCACCGCATCGAGCAACCGCCTTCGCAGGCTGTCTTCCGACGTACCCACCGAGTGCAGCTCGAAGATCGACGTGCGAATCTCCCTGACGGTCAGATCCAGTCGCCGCACCGCATCACCGATGCGCTCGGCGGTGTGGGGGTCGTTTGTCTGCCTGAGCGTGCCCTGCAGGCTCATACTCGCCGCGAACAGGCGCTGGATCACGTGGTCGTGCAGGTCCTGGGCGATCCGATTACGGTCGGCTAGGAGAGCCACCGTTCGCTCGCTCTCCTGCTTGTCGGCGAACTGGAGCGCGAGCGTGGCCTGGGTGGCGAACGACGACACCAACGACACCTCGTGGCGTATGAACCTCGTGGCGTTCCTCCTCCGCAGCGCCACCAGGAGTCCCTGAACGCCCTCGTCGTTCCGTAACGGGCTGAACACCGCGGGCCCGAACTCCCGCGCGACCGAAGAGGGAAGCGACGTGGCCACTTCGCTGAGGTCGTCCAGTACGACCGGCTCGACCATGCGCGACACGTCGGCGAGAACGGGGCCCGGGGACAGCAGTGTCCCGTCGTCCAGGTGTCGGATCGGGCCGGACACCGCTCCCACGGACAGCGCCCCGCCGGCCTCGTCGAGCAGCACCACCGTGGCATCGGCGTCGGACAGCTCCCCGGCGATCTCGGCGATCCGTCGCAGCGACCGGTCGAGGGATGCCCCGCCGAGCAGCTCCGCGTTCAGGGTCGCGGTGGCCTCCAACCATCGGCCCCGTACCCGAGACCGTTCGAACACCCTCGCGTTTTCCACCGCGATCCCGGCGGCCGCCGCCAGCACGCGCAGGACGACCCGGTCATCGGTGCTGAGCTCCCGACCATCGCGCTTGCTGTCGACGTAGAGCGTGCCAACCGTCTCGCCCCGCACTCGCACGGGTACCGACAGCGCCGTACGCGAGTCGGGTTCGCGGGACTGCGGCACCTCGTGGGACGGCTGAGTGGGATCGAGATTCTCGGACACGGTCTCGGCAGGTCCACCCTCGGCGTCGAACATCGTCAACGCGCCGGACCGAGCCCCCACCAGATCCAGTGCGGCACGCACCACGCGGCTCAGGGTCGCGTCCGGTTCTAGTTCCCCACTGACAGCCAACACCGCGTCGAGCAGTGACTGCAATCGGTCACCGTCGCGCAGGATTCCGGTCAGGTGAGTCCGTATACCGGTGAGCAGCTCGTCGACTTCGAAGCCGGCCCGTTCTCTGACGGCCGGTTGGAAGCGCACCGCGTGCCGCTCCCTGCCTCCCGCGTCGGCGCTGCTCGACATATGGGGCGTGTACCCCGGTCGGGCGCCGCCAATCCGGCTTACTTCGGACGACCGGATTCCCACGCATCGCAACGGAACTCAGCGCAACATCGGCCACACCGTCCGCATTCGGTCGTTCGGTGGACCGCTACCGAGCGCCCTTTCTCTGGATGCTCGAGGGATCCCGGCCGATACCGGCGCCGACCGTGGGGACAACAACGATCAGCAGTCACCGTCGAAACAGAAACGGGACTCGGCCTCCCGGGTCTTTCTCACGCCGAGTGTCACCTCCGCTTCCCGGTCGATGGTCTCCCCCGCACGGGGGGTCTGTCGCAGCACGACCCAGTTGTCGTCGTTGAACACGAACATGTGGCCGTCGATCGGGACGGCCGAGATGTTGCCGATTCCCAGAGCCCGCAGGGCATCCTCTCCGTCACCGAGCACGATCCCGCGCAACGACGGCATCACCGTCGGATTCGGTGGCGGCGCTGTCGAGTCGGCGTCGACCGCCCGGAGCGGCAGACACGCTCCCACGCCCAGGATCACGATACCGACGATACCGATGACGATGGAGCAGAACCTGCGGTGGATTGCACGCATGACGTGACCTCCGACGAGGGAGGGAAAGTGGGGCACGTCCACCGTTGCGGCCCCGTTGTCCGAGGCCTGCCAAAGCGTTTCGGTGTTCGTTCTTCCACCGGGCGCTTCGGCCGTTCCACACCCCTATCGTGGCACGTTCACCGAGCCAGGTCACGCTCTCGAGTGAGTCCGGTTGTCAGCGCGCGAACCACCGCTGCGGTTCGGGAGCGGTGTTCTCGTAGATGTGTTTGGCCTCCTGGAACTCGGACAGTCCCGCGTGGCCCAGCTCGCGACCGACGCCCGAGCGTTTGAATCCACCCCACTCGGCCTGCGGCAGGTACGGACCGAAATCGTTGATCCACACGGTGCCGTGTCGCAGTGCGCGGGCCACGTACTCGGCCTTGCGCGCGTCACCGGTCCACACCGCCGCGGCCAGGCCGTAAGTCGTGTCGTTGCCGATCCGCACAGCCTCTTCCATGTCGGAGAACCGCTGCACGGTCAGGATCGGTCCGAACGTCTCCTCCTGCACGACCCGCATGTCGTCGCGGCATTCGTCGAACACAGTGGGTAGATAGAAGAATCCCTGTGCCAGCGCGGGATCATCGGGTCGCTTGCCTCCGGTGAGCAGCCGCGCGCCCTCCTCGACCCCGATCTCGACGTAGCGCTCCACCTTCGCGCGGTGCTCGGCCGAAACCAACGGGCCGCTCTCGGTGTCGTGGTCGAGGCCGTTTCCGAGTTTGATCCGCTCGACCCGTTCCACCAGTTCGGCCACGAACCGCTCGTGCAACGAGTCCTCCACCACCAGCCGGGTGCCGGCGGAACACACCTGTCCCGAGTGGAAGAAGACCGCGATGAGCGCGTAATCGATCGCGGATTCGAAGTCGGCGTCGGCGAACACGATGTTCGGGTTCTTGCCTCCGAGCTCCAAAGCCACCTTCTTCACGGTGCCCGCCGCCGCACTCATGATCGAACGGCCGGTCGCCAACCCGCCCGTGAACGACACGAGATCCACCTGTGGGCTCTCCACGAGAGTCGATCCCACCGGGTCGCCCGCGCCCAGCACGAGGTTCACCACTCCCGGCGGGGCGCCCGCCTCCTCCGCGAGTTCCGCCAGTTTGATGGTGGTGAGCGGGGTGATCTCGCTGGGTTTGAGCACCATCGTGTTGCCCGCCGCCAACGCGGGCGCCACCTTCCACGAGATCTGGAGCAACGGGTAGTTCCACGGCGCGATCAGCGCGCACACACCCACGGGCTCGTACACCACGCGGCTGCGCACAGCCGGGTTCCCCGCGTCGACGAGTCGGCCGGGATCGGACTCGGCCTGCGCGGCGTAGTACTCGAACACGGAGGTGACATCGTCCACATCGATGCCGCTTTCCACCAGGGTCTTACCCGTGTCGAGTGTCTCCAGTCTCGCGATCTCCGCCCGGTCGCGTTGCAACAGGTCGGCGATGCGGCGAAGCAGCTGCGCCCGGCGCCGCGCCGTCCAATCACTCCATTGCCCACCGTCGAAGGCCTTACGGGCCGCGCGGATGGCCGCGTGCGCATCGGTGGCATCGCCTTCGTCCACTGTGCGCACCACTGATTGGTCGAACGGATTGACTACGTCACGGGTCGCTCCTGCGGAGGCGGACGTCCAACGTCCGTCGATGAACAGAGTGGACATGAAAGTCACTTTCCCGGCGGCGAGCGCCGTGGCCAGCGCGATCTGGTCGATCTCGTTACGGTTGAAGGCGTGTTCGCGACGCCCTACGGCAGACCTTAAAGGCCCGCACCCCCATGCACAGCACGAACGAGCCACGTGAGGGACGGGTTCACACCTATGACCGAGAGACGGAGTGAACCGAATGGCGAACGATGGCGAAGACGAAGCCGAACGGGCACGCGAACTATCCACTCCGGACGTTGCCGAAAAGGGCCACGGTGGACTGAAGCGGCTGGTGTTCGCCGGTTCGGCGACGTTGATCGTCGCCCTGTCGGTGTGGGCGATCATCACTCCGACCGGCGCATCGAACGTGATCGGCACCGCCGTCGGTTGGGTCTCCTCCAACTTCGGCTGGTACTACTTCCTCGTCGCGACGCTCTACCTGGGGTTCGTGGTGTTCGTGGCGGTGTCCCGGTACGGAACGGTGAAACTCGGGCCACAGCATTCCACTCCCGACTACGGGGTGTTCTCGTGGGCCGCCATGCTGTTCGCCGCGGGAATCGGTATCGACCTGATGTTCTTCTCCGTGGCCGGGCCGGTGAGTCACTACCTCGAACCACCGGGAGGAGAAGGTCAGACGGTGGAGGCCGCGCGACAGGCGGTCGTGTGGACCATGTTCCACTACGGCATCACCGGATGGGGGATGTACGCGCTGATGGGAATGTCGCTCGGATACTTCGCGTTCCGCTACCGCCTGCCCCTGGCGATCCGCTCCGCCCTGTATCCCATCATCGGCAAGCGCATCCACGGCCGCATCGGCGACACCGTGGACCTCGCCGCCATTCTCGGCACGGTCTTCGGCATCTCGGTGTCCCTCGGCATCGGCGTCGTCCAGCTCAACTACGGGCTGAACTTCATGTTCGGCATTCCCGAGGGGATCGCGGCCCAGGTCGGCCTGGTCGTGCTGGCCGCTCTCATGGCGACAGCCTCCGCGATGTCCGGTGTCGACAAGGGCATCCGCAGACTGTCCCAGCTCAACATCATTCTGGCGGGCGTGTTGATGCTGTACATACTCGTACTGGAGGGACCGGCACGTCTGCTCAACGCGTTGATCCTCAACATCGGTGACTACATCAGCCGGTTCCCGGCGATGACCCTGAACACCTTCGCCTACGACCAGCCGTTCCCGGCCGAGTGGCTCAACGACTGGACACTGTTCTTCTGGGCCTGGTGGATCGCCTGGGCCCCGTTCGTGGGCCTGTTCCTGGCCCGGATCTCGCGGGGACGCACCATCCGCCAGTTCGTGGCCGCCACACTCATCGTGCCGTTCTTGTTCACCCTCACGTTCCTGTCGGTGCTGGGCAACAGCGCGCTCAGCATCGTGCGGCAAGGCAACATCGAGTTCGGCACCACGGCCATGAACATGCCGGAACAGGGCTTCTACGGGTTGCTCGACCAATATCCGGGCGTCGTCTTCAGCGCGGGCGTGGCCACGTTCGTCGGCCTGCTGCTGTATGTCACCTCCGCCGACTCCGGAGCGTTGGTGATGGCCAACCTCAGTTCCCGGCTGCCCACTCCCCTCACAGACGCCAAACCCTGGCTGCGCGTCTTCTGGGCGCTGGCGACCGGTCTGCTCACCATGGCCATGCTCATCGTCGGCGGAGTGGACGCGCTCACCAGCGCCACCATCATCATGGGGCTGCCGTTCTCGTTCGTGATGCTGATGATCATCTGGGGACTGCACAAAGCCCTGCGGGTGGAGCGTTTCCGCGAGGAAGCGGTGCGCGCCACGCTGCCCTCGTCACTGTCGGTACGCACCGTGTCCTTTCCCGGCCAGGTATCGGGCGCGTGGCAACATCGTTTGGCGCGCGTGCTCAGCTATCCCAGCACGCGCGCGGCGAGGCGGTTCTTGAACGACGTGTGTCGACCCGCTCTGCAGGAGGTGACCGAGGAACTCCGGGCACAGGACGTCGAAGCGGCCCTGACCGAGGACGTCGACGCCACGACCGGGCTGCCGCATCTGACCCTGCGGGTGCCGATGGGGGCCGAGCAGTCCTTCGCCTACCGGTTGCGTCCGGTGGTGCGACCCACACCGTCGTTCGCCACGCGAGCGGTGACCGGGGACGACACCTACTGCCGCGTGGAGGTCTACCTTCCCGAAGGCGGACAGGGCTACAACGTCATGGGCTACACCCGCGACCAGCTCATCGGCGATGTCCTCGACCAGTACGAACGCCATCTGGAGTTCCTGCGGTTGCATCGGGAGACCGAGGCCGGGGAGGTCCTGCCCGATTACACGGCACAAGCGACGGATCAGCCCTCGGGGTCCGAGGAGCCCGGCTGACCGGAAGGATGCGCTCCGTCACCCGCTCGCGGCCAGTGCGATCAGCAGGGCGAGCCGTGTCTTCGGGTCCTCGAGTTCCCACCTCACCAGCTCGTTCATCCTGCGCATGCGATAGCGAACGGTGTTCGGGTGCACGTCGAGCGCCGCGGCCGCCGCACCGAGGTCACCCTGTGTCTCCAACCAGGCTCGCAGGGTCGCTACATACCGAGTGTTGTGGGCGGCGTCGTGCCGGGTCAGTTCCACGATCGGTCCCCGGGTTGGCTGTCTGCCGGCCTCGGCTGCCGTGCGCAGACGTTGCAAGAGGATCTCGTGCCACGCCTCGTCGTACTCCAGGGGCGCGCGGTCGGGCCGGGTGACGTGCAGGGCCAGGCACTCTTCTGCCTCGCGCCTGCCCGCGGGGATCTCGCTCAGTTCACACACACCTCCGATGCCCGCCGCCACCGTGACGTGCTCGGGTAGGTCACGCACCAGTTCGTCCACCCAGTCACGCGCGGGAGCGGGGTCGTCCCCGCACGGCAGGAGTGTGTAGACGGTGTTGCCGAACAGAGTGCTGCGGCCGGGCCGGGACCACCCGAAGCCCGTGGTGGCTCGGTCGTAGGCGAGCAGCACGGCCGCATGTCGCTCGTCGTCGGCGTGTGCCTGCAGCGCCACCACCCGAAAAGTCTCCGGTGGCAGGCCGAGCTTGCCGCACACCGACGCCGCGTCGGGCGTACCGTCCAGTAGCTCGATGACGAGCTCCGATTCCACCTGCCGTTCCAGGTCGGCGCTCACCCGCGAACGCAACAGGTGCAACGCCACTGCCTCGGCGCCGTCCCGCAGCTCCCGTAGCCGCGGCCCGGTGAGTGGCTCGTCGCACGTGACCCACACCGACCCGAGCAGTTCCCGGCCCGCACGCACTCCCGCCACCATGCGACCCCGCAGTCCGTGTTCCGGTGACGGCGCCACGAACAGCGGTTCGGCGGACGTGGCGAGATGCTGAAAAACGCCGCGCTGTTCGAACAGCCTTCGCACCGGCTCCGACACCCGCCGCCCCAGGATGGTGTCCAGGCGTGCCGGGTCCGCGCCCTGCTGCAGTGACGAATAGGCGACCACGCGGGACAACCGGTCCTCGATGGTGACCTGTCCCTCCACGGTGGAAGCGATGGCGTCGGCCAACGCGAACAGATCGCTCGGTCCCCTGCCCGACCGGACCTCCCCGCCTTCCAGCACAAGGCCGTAGACCACACCACACACCTGGCTCCACGACACGGCGGGATCCACGGTCAGCACCGTCACCCCGTGCTCGGCGGCCGTCGCCGTCGCCTCCCGCGCACCGTCGGCGGAGCCGCCCGGATCGTGCACCAACACCACGGCCGCCTGCGCGGCGACGGCCAACTCGACCGCACGGGTCAGCTCGCGCACACCGACGGCCAGCACCACATCGCCCACGGACACCGTCGACTCCGCGGGGTCATGGACGACGACACTGTGCAACTCGGTGTCTCTCGCCGGCACGTTCGCCATCGGACGGACACCGTAACCACTCAGGACGTTGATGAGCCGATCGAGTGTGACCATTCCGCAAGTGTTCCTCGATGAACGCCGAGAACAAAGAACGTGCTCCGGATTGTGTCGTTCCGACAAACGCACTCCGCGAATGGTCGGTCACCCTGGAAGTGCAACGGCGCACAGACAGCAAGGAGGCAGGCGGCCATGGACGGACACATGCGAATCGATGGCGGTCCCCGCACGGCGGTGGTGGTCGGGGCGGGCATCGTCGGCCTGTCGACCGCCTGGTTTCTCCAGGACCGCGGGATCAAGGTCACGGTGGTCGACCGTGACGGCGTCGCGGCCGGGGCTTCCTGGGGTAACGCGGGCTGGCTCTCCCCGGGCCTGGCGATCCCCTTGAACGAGCCGAACGTGCTGCGGTACGGCCTGAGTTCCCTGCTCGACCCCAAGGCCCCGCTCCACGTTCCCGTGAAGCTGGACGTGGGCTTGTGGCTCTTCCTAGCGCAGTTCGCCGCGAACTGCCGGTGGAGCGCCTGGGAACGGGCCGCCCGGGCCAACCTGCCTTTCAACGCCGAGTGTCTCGAAGCGTTCGACGTGTTGACCTCCGGCGGAGTCACCGCACCGACGATCAGTGCTCCCATCACGGCGTTGTTCGAGTTCCCGAGGCAGGCGACCGGGTTGCTGAAGGAGCTGAAACGCATCACGGCCGCGGGCGGCGAGATCACCTACCGAGGGCTCACGGGTGACGAACTGGCCGAAGCCGCTCCGCAGGCCTCCTCCCGTATCGGCGCGGGTGTACGTCTGGAGGGGCAGCGCTTCATCGATCCGGGTGCGTTCGTCTCCGCGCTCGCCGATTCCGTGCGGGAACGCGGTGGCGTCATCTGCAGCGGGTTCGAGGTCGACGCCGTCCGTCCCCGGGGACACGCCGTCACCCTGGAAGCCCGGTCCGGTGAGCTGGTCTCCGGCGACGTCGCCGTACTCGCCACAGGCGCGTGGTTGAACAGACTCGCCCACAGCGGAGGCGTGCGGGTGCCCGTGCGCGCGGGCCGTGGCTACTCGTTCACGGTTCCCACGGACAAGCCGGTACCGGGCCCCGTCTATCTCCCGGACGTTCGGGTGGCCTGTACTCCGTACCGCGGCGCGCTGCGAGTGGCGGGCACGATGGAGTTCCGCGGACCGGACGACCCACTCGACCGCGACCGCATCAAGGCCATCATCGACTCGGCCCGTGATCTGCTGGACGGTGTGCGCTGGGACGAGCGCACCGACGAATGGGTCGGCCCGCGACCCGTCACCCCGGACGGCAAACCATTGGTCGGCGCCACCAACGCCCCGGGCGTGTACGTGGCCGGTGGGCACGGCATGTGGGGGCTGACCCAGGGCCCGATCACCGGTCTTCTCCTCGCCGAACAGATCGCCACGGGGAAGCAGCCAGAAGCGCTGCGTTCGGTCGACCCGCTCCGCTGACCGTCCGTTGTGGTCGTTTGGGCGCGGTATTACGTCCTTACACCGATTCCGCCCGTTCGATGGTCACCCTTCCTTGTGATGCAACTTTCACCCCGACCGTGGCCGCCCTAATGTTCATCCCGTTAGGAACACAAAGCACAGCCTGGGGTCCGGATATGTGTCCGGAAGGGACTGTCATGAGCAAGAGCGCCAACCAGATCGTCGCCGGTGACCGGATCACCTACCTCGCGGGGACGCCTGTCGGGATGGAGAAACTGTTCCGTAACGGGGAGGTCGTCGCCTTCCCGATCTCCGACCCGTACACCTCGGTTCTGTGGTTTCCGACCCGACCCGACGATGCCGACGACGAGACCGAACCGGTGTGGGTACGTCACGACAAGGTCGTCGACGTGGTACCGGTCGATTGACAATGGAATGAGAGTGCAACACGTCGGCGCCGACGGTGATCACCGTCGGCGCCGACGTGTGTCCGCCCCTCTGACACCCTCCCCCTCTGACGCTCTTCGCCCTTCCCTGCAACCGACTCGACAGAATTTTGCCGATCTCCCCCTTATGGGGGTGCCTCTTCACCTGAGCCACCTCAATGGCACAATCCGAAATTCGGCCATCATCCGAACGAGGGAAAAAACGCTGCCGAGGAAGGATTGCTCGTGGCTGACGGTGACCTCTCCCGCCGCCGTTTCCTGCGCAGGGCCGCCCTGGTCGGCGCAGGTATCGCGGTACCGCTGACATCCGGTTACGTGGGCTACCGCCTCCCGCGCGACGACACGGCGAGCGCTCCGACGAACGACGAACTCACCACACCTCCGGGAGTGCACCACTTCCGCTCCCGCCCCGACCTACGCCCTCCGAAGCTGACGATCACCGAGACCGACAAGCCCCCGGCCAAGCCCGAGTACCTGTTCCTCTCCCCCAAGGCCTACCAGGACAACAGCCCCAGCCAACCCGGCTTCATGATCGCCGATCGCCGTGGTCGGCCGATCTGGTTCCTGCCCCGAGAGGGCCACGACCTCGTCCCCATGGACTTCAAACGTCAGACCTACCAAGGCGAGCCCGTCCTGACCTGGTGGCAGGGCCGCGTACTCGCCGGGTACGGAGAAGGTGTCGGAGTCATCTACGACAGCTCCTACCAACAGGTCGCCGAAGTCCGCATGGGCAACGGCAAGAAGGCCGACCTCCACGAGTTCCTCATCACCGAGGACGACACGGCACTGCTCATCGGCTACCACGCCACGCAGGCCGACCTGTCCTCCATCGACGGCCCCGGCGACGGTTGGGTCTACGCGGGCATCGTGCAGGAAGTCGACATCGCCAGCGGCGAGGTGCTGTTCGAGTGGGACAGCCTCGACCACGTCGCGGTCGAGGAGACCTATCACGAGCTGGGTGACCGCGGTACGGAAGAAGCCCCGTTCGACTACATCCACCTGAACTCGATCGAACCCACCGCCGACGGCGGCTTGGTGTTGTCGGCCCGCAACACGTGGGCGTTGTACAAGATCTCGCGGTCCACCGGCGAGGTCGAATGGCGCCTGAACGGAAGGAAATCCGATTTCGACGTCGAGGAGCTCGCCCAATTCTCGTGGCAACACGACGCGCGGCTGCACTCGGGCGACCGCATCGCGCTGTTCGACAACTCCTCCTCACCTCCGCAGGGGCCACATTCGCGAGGCCTGGTGCTGAAGGTGGATTATCAGCGCCGCAAGGTGTCGGTGGACCAGGAGTTCGTGCACCCGGCCCGCTTGCGTGCCGACAACCAGGGCAGCATGCAGCTGTTGGAGCACGGCGGCGCCCTCGTCGGTTGGGGTTCACAGCCCTACACGTCGGAGTTCGACTCCTCGGGTGAGATCGTGCTCGACAGCCAGTTTCCCGAGCCCGATCAGTCGTATCGCGCGCGCACGTTCGACTGGACCGGCCGTCCCGCGGAGAAACCCGCTTTGGCCGTCGGCCCCAACAAGGCGGGTGGCCGCACGATTTACGCCAGCTGGAACGGCTCCACCGAGGTGGAACAGTGGCGGGTGCTCGCAGGTACCTCGCGTTCCTCGTTGAAGCCGGTCGCCCTGGCCCGCCGCAGCGGCTTCGAGACGGCGGTGGTCGTGAACAACGACGGCCCCTACTTCGCGGTGATCGCGCTCGACGACGACGGCAAGGAACTCGCGCAGTCCGACCCGATCAAGGAGGGCGAGGAAGGATAGAGGAAGTTCGAGGTCGTCGCTCAAGCGACGACCTCGAACCGACCTCGAACGACCTCAGCGGATCCGCAACACGACCTTGCCCTTGGCGGCGCGGGTGTCCAGCTGGGTCAACGCCGTGGCGGCGTCGTCCAGCGGGTACGTCGCACCGATCGGCGGGTCGAGCAGACCGTCCTCCAGCAACGAAAGCAGCTCGGCCCACTGTTCCCGCAGGTACTCCGGTCGCGTGGCCCAGAACGCACCCCAGCCGACGCCGACGACGGCGATGTTGTTCAACAACAGCCGGTTGACCTTCACGGTGGGGATCTCCCCGGCCGTGAAACCGATGACGAGCAGTCGGCCCTCCGGCGCCAGACACCGCAGCGAATCGGTGAACCGGTCGCCGCCCACGGGGTCGACCACCACATCCACTCCCGCGCCGCCGGTCAGCTCCTTCACCTCCGCACGGAAGCCCTCGGGCGACACAACGTGTTGGGCACCCATTTCGCGGGCCAGGTCGCCTTTCTCACTCGACGACGTCACGGCGATCACACGAGCGCCCAACGCCGACGCCAGCTGGACCGCAGCGGTGCCCACACCACCACCCGCCCCGTGCACGAGCACGGTCTCGCCCTTGCGCAAGGCACCGCGTCGGGTGAGCGCGAAATGCACGGTGAGGTAGTTCATGGGCAGCGCGGCGGCCGATGTGAACGACAGCCGATCCGGGATGGGGAACACCGCGTGACTCGGAGCGGCCACGGTCTCGGCGAAACCACCCAGACCGGGGAACGCCGCCACGCGATCGCCCGGACGCACAGGCGCGTCCTCGGGAGCCGAACGCACCACACCGGCCACCTCGGTGCCCGGCACGAACGGCAATTCCGGCTTGTACTGGTAGAGCCCGCGGGTCTGAAGCACGTCCGGGAACGTCACCCCGGCCGCGTGCACATCGATCACTACGGCGTCCTCGGCGCCCTGGGGCTCGTCGACGTCGGTCACCCGCAGAGCGGAAGGGCCGTCGAGGGTGACGATCTGCGCAGCGCGCATGTATGACTCCTTCGTCCGGTCAGCCGCCGTCGGTGATGGGCGACACGGAAAGGCACTCTAGGGCCGACACGACGATCATGACGAGCCCGAAGTGAACGCCACCACGTTGCGGGCAGACTATTCCCGGCGCCCCGCACCGATCAGAACGCGGTAGAGCAGCAGGATCACCAACGCGCCGAGAACCGCCAGTCCCCACGTGCGCAGGTCGAAGAACGTGCCGAGATCGACGTCGAACGCCGTTCTCCCGATCCAGCCGCCGAGCAACGCGCCACCGATACCGAGCAACACGGTGACCAGGCAACCGCCGGGGTCACGGCCCGGCGTCAGCAGCTTCGCGATGGCACCGGCGAACAGTCCGAGGACCAGCCAACCCAGTACTCCCATGTACTCAGCGTACGGACTCCGTGATCACCGGAGGGCGCTGAAGCCGTGTGATCCGGGCGGGTATTCCCCGCGTGTCGTTCGCCGGTCGCCCGAGGGGCGTCTCACCCCGGTCTGGCCGAGGTGTCCTCCCAAGCGAGCACGTCGAGCAGTTTCTGCTTCAGGATCGGCGTGAGAGTCTCCATGTAGGTCCTGCTGACATGGTTGTCATCCATGTAGATCAGCACGTTACCGATCACGGGCGGGCACGTGGTCGGGGTGCAGAAGTAGTCGCTCAGGTCCACAAACGAGGTGTTGCCGGGCATGTTGCCCACCACCTCGTACGGCGGCCTGGCGTGATACATCTGCCCCCGTAGGCGCGAACATTCCTCGGACGTGAAGTCGTTGAGCTGCACACACTCGGGAGGTTCGAAGTCGAACCGCGGGTTGTCCCGGATACCGACCACGGGAATGCCCTCCTCGCCGAGCCTGCGCCACTGCTCGACGTAACCCGCAGGGGTCCACTCCTTGAGGCCCTCCCGCACGTCCCGGGTGGCCATCGTGATCACCGCATCGGGTCGGAGGTCGATAATCTCGGGCAGAATACGGGAGTTCCAGTCGACACAGGCCTGGTTGGAGGGCATGTCCTCGTTAGCGGTGAACGGGCACCCCGGCCTGTGGAACAGGTAGAGCTGCCAGTCGAGTTCCCGCGCGATCTCGCGCAACGCGCCCGACAGCTGGAAGACGTGCGAGTCACCGACCGCGACCACGCGGCGGGTGGGCTCGACTCCCTCTGGCGGGTTCATCACGCAGTGTCGGATCTTCTCACCGTCGACGTCCGTTTCCTCGCATTCGTCGGGTCCCCACGCGACCCATTCACTCGGCACGGCGGCGAACGGTGGAACGACACTCGCCTCGGGGTCGTAGGCCGGCCTGCCCACCGCCATGGCCTGCGCACCGGGGTGCTCCAGGTCGTCGACCTGGAGATCGAAGGACGACCGCTGCTCGGTGACGTACTGCCACACCCCCGCGGAGGCCACGACGGGTACGAGCACGAGGACGGCGAACCGGTAGGCGCCCCACCGCGTGGCCGTCCCGATCCTGGAGTTGCGGACCGGGTTCTCGATGAAGTGGTAGGTGAGCGAGGCGAGGACGAGCGAGAGTGCGATCACACCGGCGCCACCACGTGGGCCGATCTCCGCCTGGGCACGCACGACCAGGTAGAACAACAGGATCGGCCAGTGCCACAGATACAGCGAATAGCTGATGTTGCCCAGGTAGATCAGCGGCCGCGACGACAGGAACCGGTCGGCGCCGATCTTGCTGCCGGTCGCGCCGGCCACCAGCACCAGCGCGGCCGAGACCATCGGCCACAACGCCACGTAACCGGGGAACATGGTGCCGACCTGCAGCACCATGCCGCAGGAGACGAGCCCGACAACCCCGAGCCAGCCGCACAGGATCGCCAGCCAACGCGGGAGCTCGATCCTGTCGATGGTCAGCGCCAACAGGCCGCCGAACGCGAACTCCCACACCCGCGTGGCCGAGTGGAAGTAGGCCAGAGGCTGGTTCACCTCCGTCAGCCACACCGAATACGCCAGCGACACCGCGAACAGCACCAGCAATGTGGTGAGCAGCGTCGTGTACATGTTCCAGCGGAAACGCCGGACGGCCACCGCCAGCAGCGCGATCAGCAACGGCCAGACGAGATAGAACTGACCCTGGATCGACAACGACCAGAAGTGTTGCGTGATACTCGCGCCGCTGTTCTGGGCGAAATAGTCGGCCGAGTCGGCGGCGAGCTGCCAGTTCTCGAAGTACAGCGCCGAGGCGATGACTTCCTTGGCGGTCTGGACCCAGCGATGCTCGGGCAACCACACCAAAGCGGCGACCATCGACGCGGCGAGGACCGTCAAAGCCGCGGGGAACAGCCGTTTGAATATGCGTCCCCAGAATGGACGGAACTCGATCCGTCCTCGCATGCTCGCGCGGAACAGTTGTCCGGTGATGAGGAAGCCGGAGACGAAGAAGAACAGATCCACGCCACCGGAGATGCGGTCGAACCACACGTGGTAGACGACCACCAGGAGCACGGCGAGCGCCCGAAGCCCCTGCAGTTCCGGACGGAACTTACGTTGCTGTGATGGTGCCGGTACGGAAGCGCTCTTGTCGTTCAGAGCTTCCCGCAACGTGGTCATCGCCGGAGAGTCCTCCCAAGTTTTGACCCAGGTCGCCTCGACCGACCAGACCTGGTGGAGCTGACGCAGCTCTGGCACGGTATCCCCTTTCCAGGGCGAACCGCCTCGCGGGTGGTACCCGGAGCATGCCGCCCGGCCACGGTATGGGAAGTCGCCGGTCACCGCACAGTGGCCCCCTGCGTCCTGCTAGCGTGAGACGGCGGACGGCGTCGGGTGCTCCGAGCCGAACAGGGCGAATAGGAATGAATGGGAGCACCGTGCTCGCCTCAAATGAGTCGAGGCACACACGCCGTCGAGCACGGGGAGAAGAACGTGGCCGAGCAGACCGGGGCAACCGCGATCGTGACCGCACGCGATGTCGAAGCGGCGGCCGAAAGACTCACGGACGTGTTGCCGCCGACGCCCCTGCATCGCAACGAGCGCCTGTCCCGGCAGCACGATCTCGACGTGTGGATCAAGCGAGAAGACGCGAACTCCGTCCGCTCGTACAAGGTGCGCGGCGCATACAACCTCATGAGCCGCCTGGCGGACGAACAACGCTCACGCGGCGTGGTCTGCGCCAGCGCAGGCAACCACGCCCAGGGCGTGGCGTACGCAGGCGCCGCACTCGGGATCGAGGCTCGGGTGTACCTGCCGCGAACGACCCCGAGGCAAAAGCGGGAACGCGTGGCTTGGCTCGGCGGCAAGCACGTGCAAGTGGTGGTCGAGGGTGAAACCTACGACGACGCCGCGGCCGCCGCCCAGGCGTACGCGGACTCCACGGGCGCGGCGGTGATCCCCGCCTTCGACGATCCGCGCACCATCGCCGGGCAGGGCACGGTGGCGAAGGAGATCATCGAACAGCTCGGGCACGAACCCGACGCGGTGGTGGTCCCCGTCGGTGGCGGCGGCTTGCTCGCGGGCACGTTGGCCTGGCTTCGAAAACGGCACCCCGGTGTGGACGTGGTGGGCGCCGAACCGCTCGGCGCGACGAGCATGGCACGGGCGCTTGAAGCGGGCGGCCCCGTCTCCCTGGATACGGTCGACCCGTTCATCGACGGCGCGGCCGTCCGCATGGCGGGCGAGTACACGTATGCGATCACCGCGCGCCACACTCCCCGGCTCGTCGCCGTGCCCGAGGGTCGGGTTTGTGTGGAGATGCTCGAGTTGTATCAGTCCGACGGGATCATCAGCGAGCCCGCGGGTGCGCTCGCGTCGGCGTCTCTCGGGCTGGCCGAGCTGAACCTACCCCGCGGCTCCACCGTGGTGTGCGTGCTGTCCGGCGGCAACAACGACGTCAGCCGCTATGCCGAGATCGTGGAACGCGCTCTGATCTTCGAGGGGAAGAAGCATTACTTCCTCGTCGATTTCCCCCAGGAGCCGGGTGCGCTGCGCCGGTTCCTCGACGACGTCCTCGGTCCCGACGACGACATCACCCTGTTCGAGTACGTCAAGCGCAACAACCGTGAGACCGGCCCCGCGCTCGTGGGCATCGAACTGGGAATCACGGAGAACCTGCCCGCCCTCCTGGAACGCATGCGGCGGGCACCGCACCGCGTCGAGAAGGTGGAACCGGACAGCCCGCTTTTCACCTTCCTGACGTAACGCTTCCCGCACCGGGGTCGAAACCCTTCACGTGGGTATACCCGCTTGGGTAGTGCGTGAAGGGAGCGTCGGTGATGGTGACGTCCACGCACTCCGCATCACACGAACGACCGCCCCGCCTCGGCGAGGGCCTGGTCGGTGATCTCCGGCAACGACGCGTCATCGGAGTGGTCCAACCACGTCTGGGTGCCGACGCGCAGGGCGGCGAGGAAACACGCGGCGATGATCCTGGCACGCATGGCGGAGCCGCTTTCCGGGGGCATTCGCCGGACGATCTCGTCGGCGAGGTCACGTTCGAACGACGCGTACGTCGCGACCTGCCGGGACAGCAGCGCGGGGTGCGATCGGATGAGTCGTGCCCGGGTGAGCCAGTCGGGTCCGTCGTCGTCCCGGCGTTCGCGACGGCGGCGTTGGAGCTCGCGCAGCACCGAGTCGGTCGCGGCCCGAAGGGCCGTCCACGCGGAGTCCTCGGCAGGGCGGGCCGCGACGGCGTCGAGCAACGCGCGCAATCGCCTGCTGTCGCCGTAGAGTACGGCCTCCTCCTTACTACCGAAGTAGTTCGAGAACGTACGCCGGGAGACCCCGGCCGCATCGGCTATGGCCTCCACCGTGACGGCGTCATAACCGTCCCGGACGGCGAGTCGGATGGCGGCCTCGTGCAACGCCGCCTTGGTGGCGATCTTCTTCTGTTCCCGCAATCCGAGCGCACTGTCCACACCCCGATCGTAGGCACGGACGTGACATGATTCTCAATGAGCAAACTTGCACAGTGTGCAAGTTCACGAGGATAGTTGCCAGAGGCAACCATGTTCTGTTGCCGCCATCGGTTCCTTGCTCACACAACAGCGCGGAGGCTGCGTGACTTCTTCCATGTCCCCACCCTCGTCCCGCGAGGACAAACGCACCGGCGTGGCACGGCCACTGATCGGGCTGCTGCTCGTGCTCTTCGTCGCGATGCTCAGCTCGACCGTCGTGTCCACCGCCCTGCCGAGGATCATCGGGGCGCTGAACGGCAGCCAGACCCAGTACACCTGGGTGGTCACGGCGACGCTGCTCGCGGCCACCGCCTCCACACCGATCTGGGGGAAACTGGCCGACCTCTACAGCAAGAAGGCACTCGTCCAAATCGCGATCGGGATCTTTCTGGCCGGATCGCTGGTCAGCGGCTTCGCGCAGGACGCGGGACAACTCATCGCGGCGCGCGCCTTCCAAGGTCTCGGTGTCGGCGGGCTGCAGGCACTCGTCCAGACGATCATCGCCGCGATGATTCCGCCGAAGGACCGGGGACGTTACAACGGCCTGCTCGGTGGTGTGATGGCGGTGGCCACTGTGAGCGGGCCACTCCTGGGCGGCGCCATCACGGACACGTCCTGGCTGGGCTGGCGCTGGTGCTTCTTCGTCGGCGTCCCGTTCGCGGTCGTGGCCCTGGCGCTCCTGCAGCGCTGGTTGCACCTGCCCGCCCTCCGGGACCGAGAGACCGTGCAGGTGGACTACGTCGGCGCGGCACTCATCGCAACGGGCGTGAGCGTCCTGTTGATCTGGGTGAGCTTCGTGGACAGCTCGTTCGACTGGCTGTCGTGGCAGACCGCCGCGATGGTGGGCCCTTCCCTGGTGCTTCTCGGCATCGCCGTCTGGTGGGAAGCGCGCGTGGACGAACCGGTGCTGCCGCTGTCGGTGATCCGGCAGCCCGCGCCCGCGCTGGCGATCCTGGCGAGCCTTTCGGTGGGCATGGCGATGTTCGGCGGTGCCGTGTTCCTCGGCCAGTACTTCCAGGTCAGCCGCGGCTACAACCCCATGGAAGCAGGACTGCTCATGATCCCGATGATGCTGGGCACGTTCGTGGCCTCCACCGTTTCGGGACAGTTGGTCAGCCGTAGCGGCAAACTCAAGGGCCACATCGTCACGGGCACGGTGGTGTTGGTCATCGGCTTCGGCGTGCTCTCCACGCTCGACTACGACACACCGCTCACGGTGGTGTTCATTGGCCTCGGCGCCGTCGGCGTGGGCGTGGGCATGTCGATGCAGAACCTCGTTCTCGCGGTGCAGAACACCGTGGCGCTGCGTGATGTCGGCGCGGCGAGCGCGTCGATCACCTTCTTCCGCTCACTCGGCGGCGCCATCGGCATCTCGGTACTCGGTGCCGTACTGGCCAACCGGGTCAACGACAACATCACCGCGGGACTGCGTGAGCTGGGCATCCCGCCGCAGGCCACCGGCGAGACGAGCAACCTCAACCTCGCCGCGCTGCCCGAGCCGGTGCGGGAGATCGTGCGCGCAGCCTACGGCGAGGCCACCGGCCACATCTTCTTGATCTCGACGGCCATCGCGGTGGTCGGGGTGATCGCGGCTCTGGTGTTCAAACCCGCGCCGTTGCGCACAAGCCTCGACCTGGAACACGACGCGAAGAACTGAGAACCCGTCCCGCGCCGAGGGTGACCGCGACTCAACCGAGTCGCGGTCACCCTCGTTCTCAGCGATCGAGTCGTTCCCTCACCCTCGCGGCGACCTCGCCCACGGGAACGCGAAGCTGGTCTCCGCTGGTCATGTCGCGGATCGTGACCTCTCCTGCGGCCTGTTCCTCGGGGCCGTGGATGAGCACCGTGCGCGCCCGCTGGTCGTTGGCCCACTTGAGCTGCTTACCGAGCTTGCTCGACGTGCCCAGGTAGACCCCCGTGCGCAGCCCCCGGCCACGCAGTTCGGCCGCCATCCGCAACACCGCGTCCTCCGCGCCGAGCACGGTGAGCGCCACATCGAGTCCTGCGCCGGCCTCGGCTTCGTCGGCTTGAATGGCCAGGATGCGTTCGATGCCGATCGAGCCACCGCATGCGGGCAGGTCCGGTCCTCCCAGTTTCGCCACGAGACCGTCGTAGCGGCCTCCCGACGCGATGGACCCCGGGTATCCGGTGGCGACGACCTCGAAGATCGGCCCCGTGTAGTAGTCGAGGCCCCGGACCATGCGTGGCGTGAACACCACACGACCCTCGGGCAGCCCCGACGTCAGCTCCAGGAGCCGGTCGATCTCGACCAAGCCCTCCCGGCCCAGCTCGGTGGTGTCGAGCTGCTTACGCACACGGTCGATGTCGGTGGCGGTCACGTCGTCCACGAGCTCACGCGCGGTCCGCTGCTCCAGCCCACGCTCGACGAGTTCGGACACCACCGAATCAGCGCTGAGCTTGTCCAGTTTGTCCAACGTTCCGAGCACGGCCGTGCCTCGTTCCTCGGAAACGCCGTACGCCTCCAACAACCCGTACAGGGCCTTCCTGCTGTTCACCAGCATCCGGAAGTCATCGACTCCCAGCGCTTGCAGTCCGTCGTGGATAGCCCACACGATCTCGGCGTCCGCCAGCGGCGACGCCGAACCCACCGTGTCGATGTCGCACTGCGTGAACTCGCGGAACCGGCCCTTCGCGGGTCGGTCGGCCCGCCACACCGGGCCGATGACGTACCGCTTGTACGGCGACGGCAGCCGACTGCCGTATGTGCCGACGACCCGCGCCAACGGCACCGTGTGGTCGTAACGCAGCGCGAGATCGGCTTCCCCCGTCGCCTCGTGCACCCCGCGCTTGAGGATCTTGAAGATCAGCGCGCTGGCCTCCTCGCCGAGCTTGCCCTGGAACACCTCGAGCCGCTCGAACGCCGGAGTCTCCAGCGGATCGAACCCGTAATGCTCGAACACACCCGCGACCGTGTCGAACGCGGCCTTGCGGCGACGCACGTCGTCCGCGAGAAAGTCCCGGGTGCCTGAAGCTGGCTCGGCGGCCTTCGCCATGGTTGTCGTGTCCTCCGATGTCGTTGACTCGGCGACCATTGTCGCGTGTCGGCCACCGTGATGCTCGACACCCCTGCCCAAGGCTCCCCAGGCTCGCCGTATAGGCCGTTATTCAGTTACGTGGAGCGGCCCGGCCGAGACTCTCCGTCGGAAGAAGTGTCGACGCACGGGTCTTCTTCAGACGGCCGGTGATGCGCATGCCCATCGAGCCCTCATGCCCCGACAAGCCGTGCTTCAGGACCCCGAGAAAGATGGCAAGGAAACGACGCAGAGGCCGGAGCTAGACCTCACGACCGCTCAGTTTGTCCCGCAGACGGTCCACCAGGCCGGCTCCGGGGTTGAGAATCCGGTTGGCCGGCGGCTTGTCCGGTGCCATCGGGTGCGGGCGCGTGGGCGCGACACGCTTGGCGTTGACCACTTTCTGTCCCAGGTCGCGCAGCTCCTGCTCGTCGCACGCGGCACGCAGCTTCGGCAGCAGGTCACCCTCCTCGTCCTCGATGTGGTGTCGGATCGAGTCGATGAGCTGCCGCACCAGGCCGTCGAATTCGGAGTCGGTGGGATCCATCCCCTCCAGTCGCTTCATGACCCGCTCTGCCTCGGCGTGCTCGGAGATCTCGTGGTCGGCGATCTCGTCACCGTTGTCCAGGTACCGACGCGCGGCGGGGTACATGTACTGCTCCTCGGCGACCGAGTGCCGCACCAGTTCGGCGATCACATGGTCGACGAGCTCCTTCCGCCGTTGCGGCTCCACGCCCGGCTCCTCCAGTTGCGTGAACACCTGCTCCACTTCTCGGTGATCGTTGACGATCACATTGACCAGGTCCTGCTCCTGCGAGACAGTCGTCGTGTATCCCTTCAGCCGACCGGCAACGTCGAGCCGCCTGTTACCCGGCTTCGGCACGGCCCAAACCGCGAACACGTTCAGCGTCCGAAGCCGGCGGTGAGACCCCCGACCAGTTGCCGCCTGCCGAGGATGTAGAGCGCGAGCACGGGCAACGTGGACAGCACCACCGCAGCCAGCACAGCGGGAATGTTGACGGTGAACTGTCCCTGGAAGCTCCACAGAGCCAGGGGAAGCACCCGCTGGTCCGGGCTCTGCGTCAGGATCAGTGGGAACAGGAACCCGTTCCATACCTGCAGCGCGTCGTACACCGCCACGGTGACCACCGCAGGTCTGGTGAGTGGCAGCACCAGGCTCCACACCATGCGCCAGTGACCCGCTCCGTCCAGGCGCATGGACTCGAACAGCTCGTTCGGCACGTCTCGCAGGAAGTTCGCCAGGATGATCACGGTGAGGGGGATGGCGAACGCGGCGGACGGCAGGATGATCGCCAGCAGGGTGTCGTAGAGCCGGATCTGCGTGATGAGGTAATAGACCGGAATGATGGTGGCCTGCAACGGAATGGCCAGCCCCAACAGAAACGAACGGTAGGTGAGCCGGGCCAGCCTGCCACCGCCCCGCACCACGTAGTAGGCCGCCAGAAGCGACACACTCACGGTGATCACCACCGTTACCAGTGTCACCACCACACTGTTGCCGAGGTAACGCAGGAAGTCGTTCTCCAGCACCAGTCGGTAACTGTCCAATGTGGGTTCAGCCGGCGGCGCGAGCGGGTTGGACGAGAAGAACCCCTCCTGATCACGCAGACTCGTGATCACGACGTAGTAGACCGGCACGAGCACCACGAGCAGCCACGCGAACCCGGCCAGCCCACCCAGAACATTGGGGCGCGCCTGCGTCTTCGTCATCATCACGCCCCCTCCAGTTGGCTACCGCGACGGAAACTCGCCCACCGGGACAGCCCCAGGGCCAACGCGAGCCCCGTGACCACCAGGAGAACGGCGAGCGTGCTCGCCTTGCCCATCTCGTTGCTCGAGAACCCGGTGAGGTACATGTCGAGCGGCAACATGCGCGTCGCCTCACCCGGCCCTCCACCCGTCAGCACGAACACCAGGTCGAAGTAGGTCAGCGAGCCGACGAGCATGAGCGTGGACGAGGTGATGATCGTGTAGCGCAGCTGGGGCAGCGTGATGTGGAAGAACTGCCGGATCCGGCCCGCGCCGTCCAACTGCGCCGCCTCGTACAGCGAAACCGGGATCTGTCGCACCCCCGCCTGGTAGAGCAGGGTGTGGAACGGCACGAACTGCCAGGCGATCACGAACACGACGACGTACAACGCCAGGCTGGGATCCCCCAGCCAGTCCTGGGCCAGCACCTGCGCGTTGAACGCCAGGCTCATGCCGAAGTTCGGGTCCAGCAACGCCTTGAAGGAGATGGCGATGGCCGCCGACGACAACAGCATCGGCAGGAAGTACAGCACTCCGAGCACAGCCCGGTAGCGGCCGCGTCCGGCGACCAGCACACCCAGCAACAGCGAGATGGGCGTCTGCACCAGCCAACTGAAGACCATGACCTGCACGCTGAGCCAGATCGCGTGCAACGTCGTGGGGTCGGTGAGCACGTCGGCCCAATTGTCGAGTCCGGCCCAGGCCATGGCGGAGATGCCGTCCCAGTGCAGGAAACTGAGCACGACCACACCGACCAGCGGTATCAGCGCGAATACACCGAAGAAGGCCAGGGCGGGCACGGCCATGATCGGATGCGGACCGGTACGGCCGGTCGCCGCACCGGCTTCGGAGTCGGAGACGGGCGCCGTCGTGGCGCGTGGTTCGGCCACGGTTCTCACTTCTGCTCGACGGTGGAATCCATGGCGGCACAGAATTCTTCGGGCGATTTCTGCCCCGTGAACAGCTGCTCCAGGTTGGTCAGCAACGCGTCCGCCTGACTCGGGGACAGCGCCTGGTCCCACGAGAGCTCGAAGTTGGGTGCCTCACTCGCCAGGGAGTACACAAACGACAGGTAGTCGGGTGCATCCGTGGTGGACAGTCGATTCTCGATGCCCTTCAACGGTGGAACCGACCCGTTCTCCAACAACGTCTCGACGTAGTCGTCGTTCAGAAGCCCCTCGGTGAGGTAGGTCGCGGCAGCGTCCTTCTGCGGTTCCGTGGCATCCGCACTGACCGACCAGTAGTTCGCCGGGTTGCCGACGATGTTGGCGGGGTCGCCCTCACCGCCGTCCACCGTGGGAAACGTCGTGTATCCGAGGTGGCCGTCCTCGATGAATCGCGGGGCCGAGTCCATGATGCTCGGATACGCCCACGACCCCATCAGGTACATCGCGGCCTTGTCCGTGTAGAGCAAAGCCGCGTCGGCTCCACTGTCGGCGGCGATCGAGTTGTATCCCTCGACGAATCCGCCCGCTTCGACGAGCTCGCGGATCATTTCCGCGGCCCGCTTCACCGCAGGGTGCGACCAGGCGCCCGGTTCGTTGGCCTCGATGGCGTCGAACACTTCCGGGCCACCGATCCGGTCGACCAGGTACTCCAGCCACATGAGCTGCGGCCACTTGCTCTGTCCGCCCATGGCCAGCGGCGCTATGTCCTGTTCGAGGAACCGCGGTACGAGTTCCAGCAGCTCGTCCCACGTCTTCGGTGGCTGGGCGTCGATGCGGTCGAACAGTTTCTTGTTGTAGTACAGCAGGACGGGTTGCATGCCGTTGTTCGGCAGCGCGTAGGTCTCACCGTCGACGACACCCGTGTCGAGCACCGAGGGCAGGAATCGGTCGGTGAGCGCCGCGGAGTCCTCGACGAGCTCCGACAACGGCACGACCTTGTCCGCATCCACCCAGGACCGCAGCGAGCCACCGCCCCAACCGAAGAGGAGGGTAGGCGCGTCCCCGGCACCGAGAGAGGTTCGGATCTTCTGTTTGTAGGCGTCGTTGGCGAAGAACTCGACATCGATCGCGTCGTCGGGGTTGTCCTGGTTCCAGGCTTCGAAGGAGCTGCGGATGGTCTGCTCGTCACCGCCTGTCAGGGCCCACGCGCCCGCTCCCGTCCCACCCGGCCCGCCGGACCCGCACGCGGTGGACAGAGTCAGGACCACAGCCGTTCCCGCCGCGAGTAACGCTGTACGTCTCATACCCAGTGCCATGACACGCCTTCCTCGTCGAAGGGCCCGAAATTTTTCGGAAAACACTATGGTGTGGGTAGCGACAATAGAAGCGGTGCCCACCGAGGTCAAGAAGTGATTTTCTTATTTTTCCAGCTATAGTCAGTCGAAACTTTTCGAAAAACGAAACCGGAGGTTGCGGTGCCAACTGGTTCCAGCGCCACCCAACGAGCGACGCTGGCGATGGTGGCCGACGCCGCGGGCGTGTCTTTGCCCACGGCATCCAAAGTGCTCAACGGACGCGGTGACGTGGCTTCGGCGACCCGCGCGCGGGTCGAGAAGGCCGCGCGGGAACTCGGATACGTCCCTCCGGTCGGCAAACGCAGTGTGACCCCCGCCAGAGTCGTGGACCTCGTCTTCGACGATCTCGTGAGTCCGTACTCGCTGGAGGTGCTGCGCGGGGTCACCGAAGCCGGAGCCGAAGCGGGTGTGGACGTCGTGGTGAACCGCGTTCCCGACACCGACGGTGGCACCGGGCCGGCGCGGTTCACCCCCGACGGCTGGGCGAACCGGTTGAAGGCCGCCGGTCGCGAGGGGATCATCATCGTCACCTCGGAGCTGACGCTGGAACAGGTGGAGAGCTTCGACCGAGCGGAACTGCCGCTGGTCGTGATCGACCCGCTGAACCTGCCCCGGGTGGAGGTCACCAGTGTCGGAGCCACCAACTTCTCCGGCGGCCTCTCGGCCACCGAACACCTGTTGTCGCTCGGGCACCGTCGCATCGGGTTCGCCGGAGGTCCCGTGCGCGCGGCATGCGGGCAGGCCCGCCTGCACGGTTACCGTGCCGCGCTGGAGAAGGCCGGAGTCACGCCCGACCCGGAACTCACCCGGCACGGAGCGTTCAGCTATCCGGCGGGGTTGGAGATGGGCACGCAGTTGCTCGATCTGGACGATCCCCCCACCGCGGTGTTCGCGGCCAGCGACACCACCGCGCTCGGCGTGGTGGAAGCCGCGCGCAGACGCGGTCTGCGGGTGCCCGACGACCTCAGTGTGGTGGGTTTCGACGACACCATCCTGGCCACGCTCGCGACCCCGGCGCTGACCGTGGTCCGCCAACCGCTGCCCGACATGGGCCGCGTCGCGCTCCGCACACTGCTGCGCCTGGCGGCCGGGGAGTCCCTGGATTCACACCACGTCGAGCTGGCCACGAACCTCGTCGTGCGCGACTCGACGGCACCTCGACGAGGAGAACGATGACCGATCAGCCATGGCAGGACACGTCGGCGGAACCGCTTCAGCGCGCGCGGGCGTTGCTGGCCGAGATGACGTTGGAGGAGAAGGTCGCGCAGCTGGGCAGCGCGTGGCCCGGCAACGAACAGGTGAGCGGCAACGTCGCCCCCATGCAGGACGTCTTCGCCCAGGGAGCCGCCACGTTCGAACAGCGCCGCGAGCACGGCCTCGGGCACCTCACGCGAGTGTTCGGCACCGCGCCGGTCGACGTGGCCGAGGGCACCGGGCGGGTCGTGGAGCTCCAACGGGACATCGTCGACAACACGCGCCTGCGCGTGCCCGCGATCGTGCACGAGGAGTGTCTGACCGGGTTCACCACCTACAGCGCCACCGTGTATCCGGCGCCGTTGGCGTGGGCGGCGACGTTCGATCCCGATCTCGTCGAACGCATGGCCTCGGCGATCGGCGCGGACATGCGTGCGGTCGGTGTCCACCAGGGACTGTCGCCGGTGCTGGACGTCGTCCGGGACTACAGGTGGGGACGGGTCGAGGAGACGTTGGGCGAGGACCCGTACCTGGTCGGCATGCTCGGCAGCGCCTACGTCCGGGGCCTCCAACGGGCGGGAGTGATCGCGACGCTCAAACACTTCGCCGGTTACTCGGCCTCCCGCGCGGCTCGCAACCACGCTCCGGTGTCGGTCGGCCCACGTGAACTGCGCGACGTGTTCCTGCCCCCGTTCGAGATGGCCGTGCGCGACGCGGCCGCGGGCTCGGTGATGAACGCCTACGTCGACCTCGACGGTGTTCCCGCCGCCGCGGACACCACCCTGCTCACCGGCATCCTCCGCGACGAATGGGGATTCGAGGGGACTGTCGTGTCGGACTACTGGGCCATCGCCTTCCTGGCGACCATGCACCGAGTGGCCGACACCGCCGGGGACGCGGGAGTGCTCGCGCTGACCGCGGGAATCGACGTGGAACTGCCCGACACCCTGTGTTACGGCCCGGATCTGGTCGAGCGGGTGCGCCGGGGCGAGGTCGACGAGGCTCTGGTGGACCGGTCCGTGTTGCGAGTGCTGCGGCAGAAGGCCGAGCTGGGCCTGCTCGACCCGGACTGGACTCCCGAGTCCACGGTGGACGGCACGGTCGACCTCGACGCCCCCTCACACCGTGAGTTGGCCCGCCGGATCGCCGAACGTTCCGTGGTGCTGCTCACCAACGACGGGACCCTGCCGCTGCGGCGGTCGACGCAGCGGATCGCCCTGGTCGGCCCGTGCGCCGACGACCCGCTGGCCTTCCTCGGCTGCTACTCCTACCCCAACCATGTACTGCCTCGATACCCCGATCTGGGACTGGGGGTGGATGTTCCGTCGCTGGCACAGGCCCTGCGCTCCGAGCTGCCGGACACAGAGATCCGCACCGTGCCCGGCTGCGGGGTCGCCGACCGGGACCGTTCCGGCTTCGTCGAAGCGGCCGAGGCCGCCGCCGAGGCCGAGGTGTGCATCGTCGTCGTCGGCGACAGGGCCGGCCTGTTCGGTGCGGGCACGTCCGGCGAAGGATGTGATGCCCCCGACCTGCGGCTGCCCGGCGTGCAGGACGAGCTGGTGTCCACGCTGCTCGATACGGGAACACCCGTGATCGTGGTGGTCGTCTCCGGCCGCCCGTACGCCCTCGGCGAGCACGCCGACCGCGCCGCCGCCGTGCTCCAGGCGTTCATGCCCGGCGAGGAGGGCGGCGCTGCGCTCGCCACGATCCTGTCCGGACGCACGGTGCCGTCGGGCCGTCTGCCCGTGCAGGTGCCCCGTCACCCGGGTGGTCAGCCCACCACCTACTTGCATCCGCCGCTCGGAGGCAACAGCGAAGGCATCAGCAACCTCGACCCCACCCCCGCTTTCCCGTTCGGCCACGGCCTGTCGTACACCACCTTCGACTACGGCGAGCTGGCGTTGTCGGCCGACCGAGTACCGACCGACGGCGGTCTCGACATCACCGTGGACGTGCGCAATAGCGGGAACCGTGCGGGCTCCGAGGTCGTGCAGCTGTACCTGAACGACGTGCAGGCGCAGGTCGCTCGCCCGGTGCGGCAGCTTGCGGGCTTCGCCCGGGTGGACCTCGACCCGGGCGAGACGGCGCGGGTGACGTTCACGCTTCACGCGGACCGCACGAGCTTCACGGGACTCGATCTGCGCCGCATCGTCGAGCCCGGTCGCATCGAGGTCCTCGTGGGCCGTTCCGCGGTCGATCTGCCGTGCTCGGCGTCGTTCGAATTGACCGGTCCGGTGCGTGAGGTCGGACACGAGCGGGTGCTCTCCACCCCGGTCACCGTGACCACGCACACGGCGTGATGTCGGCACTTTCACCGAGCCCGCACACGCTCGCCCTGGTTAGGGTGGTGTGAGCACACGCGCCCGAGTGCTCGGCACCGAGGCCGACCGAGACCGCTCGGGCGCGCACACGCCGCGCTCGAGCGGTCACCGTGGAGCCGTCGAAACGTCACACTGCGTGCTGGGTGTGGTTTAACTCTCACCGTTTCCGCCCCATCCGGACCACCGTGTGAGACGACCTTCCTCACCACCGTCACTCTCGGCCACTCTGGGGACCGTCGCCCGCGCGGCGAAACCCGAAGCGGGCGCGCCAGTGGCAGTCCCAGGAAGGTGAAATGGCAAGCGACAACATATCCGGTGGTAACAACGGCGGCGATCCCGCCGAGATCCGGCTTCCCGAGAGACCGCGCAGGAGCAAAGGCCCCTTCGTCGTCCTCGGAGTCGTGCTGGTCGCCGCGCTGGTGGCAATCACCGTCGTGCTGACGAGCGGCGACGACTCGTCCGGCCCGAGCGACTCGGTCACCGTGCGTATCGGCACCACCGAAGCCGGTTCCGAGTACTGGAAGCCGTTCAAGCAGCTCGCCGCCGAAGAGGGCATCACCCTCGAAGTCGTCAACTTCAGCGACTACAACCAGCCCAACCCCGCGCTGTCGCAGGGGCAGACGGACCTCAACCTGTTCCAACACGTACTGTTCCTCGCCAACTACAACGTGTCCAACCAGGACAACCTGACGCCGGTCGGATCGACGTACGTGGTGCCGTTGTCGCTGTACTCCCACAAACACACCGCCGTCGAGCAGATCCCCGACGGGGGCACGGTGGCGATCCCGAAGGACCCCACCAACCAGGCCAGGGCCCTGTTGGTCCTGCAGGAAGCGGGCCTGATCAGTCTCAAGGACGGCGGCAACGTGCTGTCCACGCCCGCCGAGATCGACCAGGCCGCGTCGAAGGTCAGCGTGACCCCGGTGGACGCCGCCCAGACGGTGGCCGTACTGGACTCGGTGGACGCCTCCATCGTCAACAACGGATTCGCCATGGACGCCGGCCTCGATCCCAGCACCGCGCTGTTCTCCGACGATCCGCGCAGCGACGCCTCCGAGCCCTACATCAACATCGTCGTGGCGCGTGCCGAAGACAAGGACAGCCCGACCTATCGCCGGGTCGTCGAGCTGTTCCACCACCCCGACGTGTTGGATGCGGTGCGGGCCGAGTCACGTGACACGTCCGTTCCGGTGCAGCGTTCGAAACAGGAGCTGGAGGACATCCTCGACCGGCTGTCCGACACCGTGAGGGCGGCACAGAAATGAGCTCCGACACGCGACCGGCGACACCACTGATCGAACTTCGTGACGTCACCAAGGTGTTCACCACGGCGGGCCGAGGCCGGGTCACCGCCCTCGACGGTATCGATCTCACCATCGAGGCTGGCGACATCTTCGCGATCATCGGTTATTCGGGTGCGGGTAAGAGCACCCTGGTGCGACTGATCAACGCCCTGGAACGGGTCACGTCCGGTCAGGTCATCGTGGACGGCATCGACCTGACCACGTTGAGCGAACGCAGACTGCGGGAGGTCCGCCGGGGGATCGGCATGATCTTCCAGCAGTTCAACCTGTTGCGTTCGCGCACCGTGTTCGGCAACGTCGCCTATCCGTTGAA
>NZ_DAHVQP010000117.1:0-3817 GCF_027317685.1 Saccharomonospora sp. | reverse complement strand
GAGGGGTGATCGCGGCTCGGAGTCGGAACCCGTAGGCTTCGCCTAACACGTCCGGTTCCGAGCGCCACAGTGATCCGGCTCGTGCACAGGTGGTTTCCGGAGGGCGGAATGGCACAGGATATCATCCCGATCGAGCTCGGGTTGCCACAAGGCGATCTGGTAACGCTGTGGGCACCGCGATGGCGGGAGGACGGTGAGGAGTGGGAGGCCTTCCTCGGTGACGAGGAGGATCTCTACGCGTTTCCCGACTCCGCCCATCTCGCGGCGTACGTGCGCACAGCCGAAGAGCACGATCTGATCGACCACCCGGCGTGGGAGGCGGTGCCCGCCCTCAACGTGCCGGAGCTCATCCCGGACGACGACCACTGCTACGACCTCGTGGGCGTTCCCGAGCTGGTGGCCGAGGACCCCGACTCGTGGACGCTGTCCGAGCTGGCCGAGATCGTCAACATCGTGCGGTCGCTCGCCGACGTGTGCGACCTGGAGGAAGTGCACGAGGTCCTCGACAGTTGCGAGGCGTTCTTCCTGCTCGACCAGGGGCAACTGCCGTTCACGGGACGGGAGGGCACCCGCCTGTGGAACGACCTGTCCAAGACCGTCTCCGAGAAGTGGGACGTCGTCCTCGACTCCATCGACGAACTCGTCACGACCCCCGACGTCGACTCCGCGACCCTCGACCAGACCACCGAGGAGCTCGCGGCGTTCCACGAGGAGTCCGCAGAGGCCGAGGCCGGGGTGGATTCCGAGGACGACGACCTGGACACCGTGGACCGCGACAGCGACGACGCCGACGACAGTGACGACTCCGAAGGGGCCGTTGCGGACGACGACGCCGACGACGAGCCGGCGGGGTTCTGGTTCGAGGTCGGCATCGACCCCATCAAGATCGTGCTGCCGTCGCGGGACTACTACACGCTCCGGTGCTACCTCGACGACGAGCCAGTGTTCCTGGGCGCGGACGGCACCATCGAGGCGTATCCGTCGGAGCGGGCGCTGGCCAGGGCGCTGGCGGACGGCGGGAAACTCGCCCACACCGACATCGCGGAGGTGTCCACGTGGGACGAGGTGCTGGCCGCCGCCACGGCGGGTGAGCTGGAAATCGAGGTCGACCCCGACAACATCTACGTGCTGACCGGCCTGGACGAGGACATCGCCGAGGGTGTGGACGCCATCGACCCCACCCAGTTGGAACTCGCCGTGGAACTACTCACGGACGCCGCCGACTGGACCGGTGACGACGAGGTGTCGAAGGCGCTCGCGAGCTCCGAAAGGCTGGGGTGGCTGGTGTCGTTCGTGCTGCACCCCGATCCGACCAGGCTCACCCCGAGCCCGCCGTTCGACGACGAGCAGCAGGCGTGGCGCAGGCTCGTGGACTCGTTCGAAAGCCGACTGCACCTCAACTGAAGGCGCCCGAAGGCACCGGAAAACACCGAAGCGAAGTGTGGCTCACTCCCCCGCCCGACGTTCGGCGGCGACGGGAGTGAGCCACACTGCCACGATCGGGAAGACGACGACGAGCGCGAACGCCGACGCGAAGCCGCTTCCCGTGATCACGAGTCCCAGCAGTGGTGGGGTGATCGACGCGGCCAGGTTCTAGGCCGTGTTCTGCGCCCCCATCGCCCTACCCGCCCACGCGGAGCCCGCGAGTTCGGCCGACGCCGTGAAGCCCAGCCCGTTGTCCGCCACGGTCACCACGGCCGCCAGCGTCAGCACGACCACGGCCACCCACGGGACCGTGACGTCCGCCGCCGCCAGCGCCGCCATCACGGCCGCGCTGCCCACGGCGATGAGCCGCATCGGCCTCAGCCTGCTGCCGGCCCGGTCTGACCAGTAACCCGCCCCGAGCCTGCCCGCCGGTAGCAGCAGGGCCGTGTGAAAACCCCACTGTTGCGCCAGCGACGGCAGCCCCAGCGCGGCCAGACCGACGCCCACCGGCTGCGCCGTCTGCCGGATCCCCATGGCGACACCGCGTTCGGCCGCGGAGAACCAGCCCATCACCACTCGCCCACCGGAGGCGTTGACCGAGGCGGTGGCCGCGCCCGCGAGCACGAACATCGCGGTCAGCGTGGCGGGCTCCGAAGCGAACGCCGAGGCCGCCGACAACAGGAGCCCCGAGCCGCCGAGTCCGAGCGCCATGATACGCCGCTCGCCGTAACGGTCGGCCGCCGCTCCCCATGCCACGAGTGTCAGCAGCAGCCCCATGCTCGGTGCGGCCACCACCGTGCCGGCCTGCGCCAGCGACAACCCGGAGTCCGCCCGCAACGACGGCACGAGGAAGGGGATGCCGTACAGGAACGTACAGCTCGCGGTCCGCGCCGCGTGGCCGAGCGCGAGCACCCGCCAACGGCGCCGATCCGCGCCTGTCACACGCGTTCGGCGTACCAGGGCTTGATGACGTTGTTGATGATGTCGAGTCGTTCGTCGAAGCCGATGAACGCCGATTTCATCGCGTTGATCGTGCACCACTGCACGTCGGCCCAGTCGAAGCCGAACGCGTCGACGAGAGCGGCGAACTCCGACGACACCGTGCAGTCGCTCATCAGCCTGTTGTCCGTGTTGATCGTGACCCGGAACCGCAGTTTCGCGAGCAGCCCGATCGGGTGCTCAGCGATCGAGGGGGCCGCGCCGGTCTGGATGTTCGACGACGGACACACCTCGAGGGGAATCCGGCGGTCCCGGACGTAGGCGGCGAGCCTGCCGAGCGAGACGTCGCCGTCGTCGGCCACGGTGATGTCGTCGACGATGCGGACCCCGTGGCCGAGGCGCTCGGCGCCGCAGTACTGGATGGCCTCCCAGATCGAGGCGAGCCCGAAGGCCTCACCGGCGTGGATGGTGAAGTGGGCGTTGTTCTCCCGCAGGAATTCGAACGCGTCCAGGTTCCGGGTGGGCGGGTAGCCCGCCTCGGGGCCGGCGATGTCGAACCCGACGACGCCGCGGTCGCGGTAGCGCACGGTCAGGTTGGCGATCTCCAGCGCCCGCGCGTGCTGCCTCATGGCGCACAGCAACTGCCCGACCCGGATGTGCTTCCCACGTTCGGCTGCCGCCTTGCGGCCACGGTCGAACCCGTCCTGCACGGCCTCCACCACGGCCTCCAGCGACAGTCCCCGCTCGACGAACAGCTCGGGGGCGTACCGCACCTCGGCGTAGACGACCCCGTCGTCGGCCAGGTCCTCGACACACTCGGCGGCGACCCTCGCCAGAGCCTCCTCGGTCTGCATGACACCGCAGGTGTGCGCGAAGGTCTCCAGGTAGGTCTCCAACGAGCCGGAGTTGGCCGCGTCCCTGAACCATCGGCCCAGCTCCCCGACGTCGGTGGTGGGAAGCCCGTCGTAACCGGTCTCGTCGGCCAGTTCGACAACGGTGCTCGGCCGCAGGCCGCCGTCCAGATGGTCGTGGAGCAGCACCTTCGGCGCGCTACGGAGCTCTTGCAGAGTCGGAACGGTTCGCGTCGACATGCGTCGACGGTACCTGTGCCCGCCGAGCGGGCGATGTGACCTCCGGACGACGACGCGATCACCGTCCGTTTCGGGAGTCAAGTCTCATTCCGTACTCGAACCTTGCCGCAGTGACCACTTCGTTATTCAATCGTCGGAGTCGCACGTCACGCGGTTACGCCATGGGGTCGATACCCTCCGCAGTTAGTCGATCGCTAGGCTGCCGACACGTCCCATCTTTCCCCGCCGATGAAGGACAACCGCAGTGACGACTGACAATCACCTCGCAGCCCCGTCCTTCGACCGGATGCGCAACATGTTGGTGCGCGCGGCCGAGGTCCGAGAAAGCGAACAGCAGCAGATCTTCGACGCGCTGGACGACA
>NZ_DAHVQP010000105.1:0-4252 GCF_027317685.1 Saccharomonospora sp. | reverse complement strand
GGCGCGCATCGACAAGGTGTTGAAGAACCAGGAGGTCCAGTCGCTCATCACCGCGCTGGGCACCGGTATCCACGACGACTTCGACATCTCGAAGCTGCGCTACCACAAGATCGTGATCATGGCCGACGCCGACGTCGACGGTCAGCACATCCGGACGCTGCTGTTGACGTTGTTGTTCCGGTTCATGCGTCCGCTGGTGGAGCAGGGCCACGTCTATCTGGCCCAACCACCTCTCTACAAGATCAAATGGCCGCGCATGGAGCCCGAGTACGCCTACAGCGACCGTGAGCGTGACGGTCTGCTGCGTGCCGGCGCCGAGGCCGGAAGGAAGCTGCCGAAGGACGACGGTATCCAGCGGTACAAGGGGCTCGGCGAGATGAACGCCGATGAGCTGTGGGAAACCACCATGGACCCCGGCAACCGTGTGTTGCTGCAGGTCAGCCTCGATGACGCCGCCCAGGCCGACGAGCTGTTCTCCGTGCTGATGGGCGAGGACGTCGAAGCGCGTCGTTCTTTCATCACCCGCAACGCCAAGGGTGTGCAGTTCCTGGACGTCTGAGGTGGTTCTGCTCGCGTGACCGACGTCCAACCATGTGAAAGGAACTTCTGAGTCGTGACCGAAACTCTGCCGCCCAATTCCCGGGGCCGCGTCGAGCCCGTCGACATCCAACAGGAGATGCAGAACTCCTACATCAATTACGCGATGAGCGTGATTGTGTCGCGGGCTCTGCCGGATGTGCGCGACGGGCTGAAGCCGGTGCACCGCCGTGTCCTGTACTCGATGTACGACTCCGGGTTCCGCCCCGACCGCGGCTACAACAAGTGCTCCCGCGTCGTCGGTGACGTGATGGGTAATTACCACCCGCACGGCGACTTGGCGATCTACGACGCGCTGGTGCGGTTGGCCCAGCGGTGGTCGATGCGGTACCAGCTGATCGACGGCCAGGGCAACTTCGGTTCGCCCGGGAACGACCCCGCGGCCGCCATGCGGTACACCGAGGCGCGCCTCGCCCCGCTGGCGATGGAGATGCTGCGGGACATCGAGGAAGACACGGTCGACTTCTCCGACAACTACGACGGGCGTACGCAGGAGCCCGACGTTCTTCCGAGCCGTATCCCGAACCTGTTGGTCAACGGTGGTTCGGGGATCGCCGTGGGCATGGCGACCAACATCCCGCCGCACAACCTGCGCGAGGTCGTCGACGGTGTGATCTGGGCGTTGGACAACCCGGACGCCGACGAGGAGGAGACGCTCGCGGCCCTGATGCAGCGCATCAAGGGACCCGACTTCCCGACGAGTGGTCAGATCCTCGGCACCCAGGGCATCTCGGACGCCTACCGCACGGGCCGTGGCTCCATCCGGATGCGTGCCGTGGTGGAGGTCGAGGAGGACGCCAAGGGGCGGACCACCCTCGTCGTCACCGAGCTGCCCTACCAGGTGAACCCGGACAACCTGGTGGAAAACATCGCGTCGCTGGCGCGGGACGGCAAGGTCACCGGCATCGCTGACATCGCCGACGAGACCAACAGCCGGGGCGGCATGCGCATCGTGATCACGTTGAAGCGTGACGCGGTGGCGAAGGTGGTGCTGAACAACCTCTACAAGCACACCCAGCTGCAGTACAACTTCGGCGTCAACATGCTCGCGCTGGTGGACGGGGTGCCGCGCACCCTCCGGCTCGACCAGATGGTGCGGCACTACGTCGCGCACCAGATCGAGGTCATCGTCCGCCGCACCCGGTACCGGCTGCGTAAGGCCGAGGAACGCGCTCACGTCCTCCGTGGACTGGCCAAGGCGCTCGACCAGCTCGATGCCGTGATCGAGTTGATCCGTCGTTCGTCGAACGCCGAGCAGGCGCGCACCGGCCTGATGGAACTGCTGGACGTCGACGAGGTCCAGGCCACGGCCATCCTCGACATGCAGTTGCGTAAGCTCGCCGCCCTGGAACGGCAGAAGATCCTCGACGAGCTGGCCGAGCTCGAAGCGAAGATCGCCGACTTGCTGGATATTCTGGACAAACCGGAGCGGCAGCGGGAGATCGTCCGCACCGAGTTGTTGGAGATCACCGAGAAGTTCGGCGACGACAGGCGCACGGAGATCATCCCGTACGAAGGGGATGTCTCGATCGAGGACCTGATCGCCGAAGAGGACGTCGTCGTCACGATCACCCGCACCGGTTACGCGAAGCGCACGAAGACCGACCTGTACCGCTCGCAGAAGCGCGGCGGCAAGGGCGTGCAGGGAGCCACGCTCAAACAGGACGACATCGTGGAGCACTTCTTCGTGTGCTCGACCCACGATTGGGTGCTGTTCTTCACCAACAAGGGCCGGGTGTACCGCGCGAAGGCGTACGACCTGCCCGAGGCCAACCGCAACGCCCGCGGTCAGCACGTGGCCAACCTGTTGGCGTTCCAGCCGGACGAGCACATCGCGAGCGTCATCCAGATCCCGAACTACGAGGTGGCGCCGTACCTGATCCTGGGCACGAAGAAGGGACTGGTGAAGAAGTCGAGGCTCGCCGACTTCGACTCGCCACGTTCCGGCGGGCTCATTGGCATCAACCTGCGTGAGGGCGACGAGCTGGTGGGGGCCGTGCTCGCCTCGGCCGAGGACGACCTGCTGCTGGTTTCGTCCGACGGTCAGTCCATCCGCTTCCACGCCACCGACGAGGCGTTGCGCCCGATGGGCAGGGCCACGTCGGGTGTGCTGGGGATGCGGTTCAACGAGGGCGGCGAACTGCTCAGCATCAACGTGCTCAAGCCGGGAACGTTCCTGCTGGTGGCCACCGAAGGCGGATACGCCAAACGCACTGCCGTCGAGGACTATCCGGTGCAGGGACGGGGCGGTAAAGGTGTGCTCACCATTCAGCACGACGAAAAACGTGGCAGGCTTGTGGCAGCGCTCATCGTCGAGGCCGACGACGAGTTGTATGCCATCACGTCCAGCGGTGGGGTGATCAGGACGCCGGCGGCCGAGGTTCGCAAGGCGAGTAGGCAGACCAAGGGCGTTCGGTTGATCAACCTCGATGAGGGGAACACTCTGCTGGCTGTGGCACGCAACGCGGACCGGCCGTCGGACGTCCCGGAAGGGGAGGCTGAGTCCGGAGGCGAGGCCGTGTCGGAATCCGAGCAACAGTAGAGGCCCGCGAGGAATAAGGGACTGACCGCTTGTGACACCACCTGACAACACCGAACGACGCGAGCCCGGTGGCGCGGACACCACCACGGGAGAGGTCCCGCCCTGGCAGCGGGTGGCCAAGGACGGTTCCGCGGGCACATCGGATGGTGACGAGGGCGCCACGCAGTGGTTCACCGGCCCGGTGAACGCTGAGTCGTCCTCGTCGTCCTCGTCGTCCTCGACATCGACGTCGACGATGTCGAGCGCGATCGCGCAGACACCGCAGATGCCCGGTGGTAATGAGTCGGTGCTCGGACAAGGGACGACCGCCAACCGGATGTTCGGTGAGCAAGGGGCAGCGCAGTCGGCGCAGCCACCCCGGTCGTCCCAGGGTGGTGCCGCGAAAGCCGGTTCGGGCGCGCAGTCGCTGAGCGCGTTCCGCAGGCCCGGCCGTGGGCCCCGACGGGCGAACCTGCAGGTGAAGCGGGTGGACCCGTGGTCGGTGTTGAAGCTGTCCCTGGTGCTCGGCGTGGCACTGTTCTTCATCTGGCTCGTCGCCGTCGGGGTGCTGTACACGGTGCTCGACGGCATGGGCGTGTGGGACAGCATCAACGGCACCTACGACTCGTTGGTGGCCAACGACGCCGTCGACGGCGACGTGCTCATCACGGCGGGCACGGTGTTCGGCGCAGCCGCGATCATCGGCGCGGTGAACATCGTTCTGATCTCGGCGCTGGCCACGGTCGGGGCTTTCATCTACAACGTGTGCGCCAGCCTCTCGGGCGGTCTCGAGCTCACGCTGTCGGAACGAGAGTGACCCCGGCGAAAGGACGCTGATCCGCTTGAGGTAAGCTGTTCAGTGTCCCAAGGGCCCATAGCTCAGGCGGTTAGAGCGCTTCGCTGATAACGAAGAGGTCGGAGGTTCAAGTCCTCCTGGGCCCACAGGAATCAGGGGCGGTCTCCCGGAAACGGGGAGTCCGCCCCTGATTTTTTGTCGGGAAGCGATCGGGACCGGTCGTTGCCCTTCTGCTCCTCACTCGATCGCGCCGACCATTCGCGAAGTCCTCGTCCGGGCTGAACAGGAAACCTCGAGCCGCCGGTCGCCGTCGTTACCGGTTCCCGTCAGGGATGAGA
>NZ_DAHVQP010000102.1:0-2080 GCF_027317685.1 Saccharomonospora sp. | reverse complement strand
CGCACAGGGTTTCAACCAGATCCAGGCGGGCAGCGCCGAGTACGGCTGGAACATCGACCTCGGCGCCGTGGCCGCCATCTGGCGAGGCGGCTGCATCATCCGCGCGAAGTTCCTCGACGACATCCGCGCCGCCTACCGCGCAGATCCCTCGCTGCCGACGCTGCTGACCAGCGGCGAGTTCCGCACGGCCGTGGAGGACGCACAGGACGCGTGGCGGTCGGTGGTGTCCACCGCCGTGCGGCTGGGCATCCCCACCCCGGGCTTCTCGACGGCGCTGGCCTACTACGACGCGCTGCGCGCCGAGCGGCTCCCCGCGTCGCTGATCCAGGGGCAACGCGACTACTTCGGCGCCCACACCTATCGCCGGGTGGACCGCGACGGCAGCTTCCACACCCTGTGGGCGGCCGACCCCCGGGTCGAGCACGAGGCCTGAGAAACCACCGCTCGAACGGTCGACACGGTCCCCCGGTCCCGATCGCCGACCTCCGCGACCGGGACATCGGGAGTAGCGTTTCCCGCATCGGCACATGCCGAGCGCGCCCGGAGGAAACCGTGACCAGGTGGCTGAAGTCGGTGCCGCACCGTCTTCTTCCGAGTTGGCGGCACCCCGCGAGGGTCGTGGTGACCGCTTTCGCCTATGTGGTGGCGGCGGGCACGGCTCTGCTCATGCTGCCCGCCGCCACGGAGTCCGGCGAGTCACCCGACTTCGTGACGGCCTTGTTCACCGCGACCTCGTCCGTGTGCGTGACCGGACTCATCGTCGCGGACACACCCGGCTACTGGTCCACCTTCGGCGAGCTGGTGATCATCGCACTCGTCCAGGTCGGTGGTCTGGGCATCATGACGCTGGCCTCACTGCTGGGGCTGTTGATCACGCGCCGGATCGGGTTGCGGATGCGGCTGACCGCCCAGACCGAGAGCAAGGCGCTGGAGTCGGGCGACATGCGGCGGGTCCTCGCCGGAGTCGCGCTGGTGAGCATCACGTTCGAAACGATCACCGCCGTGGTCCTGACCGCCCGATTCGCCAGCGGCTACGGCTACGACACCGGCTCGGCCGTGTACCACGGTGTCTTCCACGCGATCTCGGCGTTCAACAACGCCGGATTCGCGCTGTACCCGGACAGCCTCACGCGGTTCGTCACCGACCCGTGGATCTGCGTGACCGTCTCCCTGGCCGTCATCGCCGGAGGGCTCGGCTTTCCCGTGTGGATAGAGCTGTGGCGCCACAGCCGGGGATCACTGCGCCGCTGGTCGCTGCACGCCAAGATCACACTGTCGACCACGGCCTCGCTGCTGGTGCTCGGCACCGTCGCCATCACCGCGCTCGAATGGAACAACCCGGACACCCTCGGTCGGCTCGGCGTCGGGGGACGCCTGCTGGCGGGGTCCTTCCACGCCGTCATGCCGCGCAGCGCGGGCTACAACACCCTCGAAGTAGGCGAGTTCGAATCGGGGACGCTGCTGGTCAACGACATACTGATGTTCATCGGCGGAGGCAGCGCCGGTACGGCGGGCGGCATCAAGGTGACGACGTTCGCGCTGCTCGCCTTCGTGGTCCTCACGGAGATACGAGGAGAACCGACCGTGCACGTGATGGGGCGGAAGGTGCCGTCCACCGCACAGCGTCAGGCACTGGCCGTAGCCCTGCTGAGCGTGGGCACCGTGCTGGCTGTGACCCTGTGTCTGCTGGTGATCACCCCCTTCGGCCTCGACGCGGTGCTGTTCGAAGTGCTCTCGGCGTTCGCGACCGTCGGGTTGTCGACGGGGATCACCCCGCACCTGCCCGACGCGGCGACGGTGCTCCTGACACTGCTCATGTTCCTCGGCAGGATCGGTCCCATCACCCTGGCCTCGGCACTCGCGCTACAGACGCACAGACGCCACTACGAACTCCCGGAAGAAAGGCCGATCGTTGGTTAGCAGAAGACGCGGTCAACGCGTCGTCGTCATCGGGCTCGGCAGGTTCGGCGGATCACTGGCGACCGAACTGACCCGACTCGGCTGTGAGGTGCTCGGCCTCGATCGCGACGCCAAACGAGTGCAGCATTTCGCCGACGTCCTCACCCACACCGCCGTCGTC
>NZ_DAHVQP010000087.1:0-2784 GCF_027317685.1 Saccharomonospora sp. | reverse complement strand
ACCGGCGACATGCACCTGCCCAGTGGTGATCAACGTCTCCACCGCGACCCGACTCCGCGGATCAACAGCCAACAAGGCATCCAAGATAGAATCGCTGACCGCGTCACAAATCTTGTCCGGGTGGCCCTCCGTGACGGACTCCGACGTGAACAACCTGCGGTTCGACGTGCTCACCGGCTCCTCGCCTCATTCTCGTTCGACATGCTGACGCGACAAAGCCTACTGTCGCCGTTCACCCGCACGCACCAACTCCGCCACGGCATCCCACACCGTGGCCGCCAGTTCCGACTTGGCACCCAACGGAATGCGCTGTTCGAGACCACTGGACGTCAGCAACCAGCCCGTGTTCTCGTCCACCTCGAACGCCCTGCCCTCACCGACGGCGTTGAGCACGAGCAGATCGACGCCCTTACGCTTCAGTTTGACCCTGCCGTGGTCGAGCACACTACCGTGCTCGTCACCTGTCTCGGCCGCGAATCCCACGAGAAGCTGGCCCGGCCGCCTGCGCTGCACGAGCCCGGCGAGTATGTCCGGGTTACGGGCCAGCAGCACCGTGGGCGCCGAATCGTCGTCCTGCTTCTTGATCTTGTGCTCGGCCCGCTCGGCGGGACGGAAATCCGCGACCGCCGCCGCCATGACGACGACATCGGCATCGACGGCCACGTCCTCCACCGCCGTCTGCAACTCGGCGGCGGTGGAAACGGACACCACACGCACCCCGGCGGGAGCGGGTAAGGCAGCCGTGTGCGCGGCGACGAGCGTCACTTCCGCACCACGCTGCGCGGCGACCCTGGCGAGGGCGTAACCCTGTTTGCCGGACGACCTGTTACCGAGGAAACGGACCGGGTCCAGTGGCTCCCGAGTGCCGCCCGCCGACACGACGACCCGCACGCCCTCCAAGTCCCTGGGCAGCGCGTCCGACCTCGCCAGCAACAGCCGTGCCAGGTCGACGATCTCCCGGGGGTCGGCCAGACGTCCCTTCCCGGTGTCCTTACCCGTCAACCTCCCCGAGTCGGGCTCGGTGACCACAACACCCCGGGACCGCAGCAACGCCACGTTGTCGCGGGTCGCCGGGTGTTCCCACATCTCGGTGTGCATGGCGGGGAAGAACGCCACCGGGCAACGCGCTGTCAACAGCGTGTTGGTGAGCAGGTCGTCGGCGACCCCGTGGGCCGCCTTGGCCAACAGGTCGGCCGTGGCCGGGACCACCAGCACCAGGTCGGCCTCCTGACCGACACGGACATGCTGCACCTCGGGCACGGCGGTGAACACGTCCGTGTGCACCGGATGCCCCGACAAGGCCTCGAAAGTCGCGGCCCCGACGAACTTCAGTGCCGCGGCGGTCGGCACGACCCGCACGTCATGTCCGGACTCGGTGAGTCCTCGCAGCACCTCGCAGGCCTTGTAGGCGGCGATGCCGCCTCCGACACCGAGGACGACGCGTGGTCGTGTTCCCACCGGTGAACTACTCGCCTTCGGTGTGCTCGAGCAGACCCGCGTGAATCTCGCGCAACGCGATCGACAGCGACTTCTCCCTCGGCCCCGGCTCGACGAGCGGACCCACGTATTCCAGCAGTCCCTCGCCCAGCTGGGCGTAATAGTCGTTGATCTGGCGGGCGCGTTTGGCGGCGTAGATCACGAGAGCGTACTTGGAGCTGACCTTCTCCAGCAGCTCGTCGATGGGCGGGTTGGTGATGCCTTCGAGCTGCTCGCCCTGCGGACCCAGAGTAATCGCGGTCACTGATCGTGCTCCGTATCGTCGCAAACGGTGGTTCGGCCAATCACCAAGCTTAGCAACTCTCGCGCGGCGGTTCGCACGTCGGCGTTGACGATGCGGGCATCGAACTCGTCTGCGGCCTTGAGCTCCCGCTCGGCCTCACGCAATCGTGCCCGCACGGCGTCGTCCCGCTCCGTACCCCGGCCGGTGAGCCTGTTGACGAGCTCGTCCCAAGACGGCGGCAGCAGCATCACCAACTGCGCCTCGGGCATGGCGGCCCGCACTTGACGGGCGCCCTTGAGCTCGATCTCCAGCACCGCCGGGCGGCCTTGGTCGAGCATCCGCTCCACCGGCTCACGGGGTGTGCCGTAGCAGTTGCCCGCGAACTCAGCGTGTTCGAGCAGTTCGCCGTTGGCGACCATGGAGGCGAACCGCTCGTGGTCCACGAAGTGGTAGTGCTCGCCGTCGACCTCGCCCGCCCTCGGCGCACGGGTGGTCACCGAAACGCTGAGGTAGATGTCCGGGCACAGCCTGCACAACTCGGCGACGACGCTCGACTTGCCGACCCCGGACGGCCCCGAGACAACGGTGAGCCGGTGCCTCGGGCTCCTGCCCGGCACCGACTCACCGTCCTTTTCACGACCGGCCGTTGGGCCCGCCGCGCTCGAGCCGCGATTCTGCTCGCTCACTCGCCGCTGAACTCGGCCAACAACGCCTTACGCTGCCTGTCGCCGAGGCCACGCAGACGACGGCTGGACGCGATCTCCAAGCGCTCCATCGTCTGCTGTGCGCGCACCTTACCCACGCCCGGCAGAGCCTCCAGCAACGCTGAGACCTTCATCTTGCCGAGGACCTCGTCCTCGTCGGCCTGCTTCAGCACTTCGGCGAGGGTCGTACCGCCACGCTTGAGCCGTTCCTTGAGCTCTGCACGAGCGCGGCGGGCGGCGGCGGCCTTCTCCAGCGCCGCAGCACGCTGTTCCTCGGTGAGCTGGGGAAGTGCCACGTTTTCCTCCGGTGTTACTCAAAAATTCTGGGTGGGTGTGGCGACCGTACCCACCCTCGACCTG
>NZ_DAHVQP010000077.1:0-22587 GCF_027317685.1 Saccharomonospora sp. | reverse complement strand
CCCCAGGTGGCTGAACAGCGTCTCGATCATCCGCGCGGTCGAGCTCTTGCCGTTGGTACCCGCGATGTGGATCACCGGATACGCGCGCTGCGGATCGCCGAGCAGATTCGCCAGCGTGGAGATCCGGGTCAGCGAAGGCTCGATCTTGGTCTCGGGCCAACGCCGATTGAGTTCGGCCTCCACGGTGAGCAACTCACGACGGGCCTGTTCGTCGATCGCGGCCTCGTCGACCGGTTCGACGTCGGACTCGTCGTCCGGCAACGGACCGGCGATGAAGTTCTCCCCTTCCGAGAGTTCGGGGGGAAACTCCTGGTCGTCGGGCGGCACGCACTCTCCCTCGACAGCTTGCTGTGACGCTGTCGAGTCTACGTCGCCGCCGATACGGTGCCCGGGTGCCCTTCGACCACAACACCCACTACCACCCGCTGCTGCTCCGACTGGTACCTCCCGGCGCGCGGCGAGCGTTGGACGTCGGGTGCGGCATGGGTGAGTTCGCCAGGAAGTTGGCGGCGAGAGGCCTGGACGTCGACGCCATCGACCCGGCGGGGGAAGTGCTGGAGCCGGCCAAAGCGCTGGGTTCACCCGGGCCGGGCACCATCACCTATCACCGGGCCGACGTGACCGAACATCCACTGCCACCACGGCACTACGACGTCATCACGTGCATCGCGTCACTGCATCACCTGCCGTTCGACACCGTGGCAACGCTGCGCGACGCCCTCGCGCCCGGAGGTGTGCTGGCGGTGCTGGGCCTGGCGCGCCCGAGCACGCCCCGGGACCGGGCGGTCTGGTTGGCTTCCCTGCCCCTCAACTACGTCGCCCAGGCGGTGGTGTCGGTGGCCGAACGTCTGAACGGGGGCGCGGACCCCGTTCCCGAGGCACCGATCCGGGATTGGGACATGTCGCTGAACCACATTCGCCGCGAGGCCGCTCGGCTGCTGCCCGGCAGTCGGATCCAAGTACTGCCGTTCTGGCGCTATCTCCTCGTCTATCGGCGAATGTGAGGAGTCCGACGCCCGGATACCGGTCGGCCCCGTGCCGCTCGAAATGCACGCTCCCTGCCCGTCATCCTCAAGGGAGTTCTCCGCTCACTCGCTGACACCGGACGAGGGCATTCGAGTGGCCCGACGCGACCGTCGGCCGCGCTGCTCGAAGCCGGTCAGAAACCAGTTCACGACTCCCATGGTGGCGACGATCGTCGCCACCACGACGGGAAGCACGAGAGCCGCAGGCGTTCCGGCCCGCTCGGCGATCTCACCGGTGACGGCGGAACCGAGTGACTGCCCGACGATGATCCCCGAACCCAGCATCGTCATCACGGTCGCCGTGCGTCCGGCCGGACTGCGTTCGGCCCCGAAGCTGTACTGGGTGACCAGGGTCGGGCCGATACCGATACCCAGAAGCGCCAGGGCCGTGACCATCCCGGGGACGTCCTGCACGAACAGAAGCAACAGGCTGCCGGAGAAAAGGATCGCGGAGAACGTCACCCAGCGGGCACGCAGCGAGAACCTCGACGGCATGAGCACGACACCGAGGGCGAACGCGGCGGAACCGATGCCCATCACCCCGTACAGGAGTCCGGCTTGATCGGATGCCCCGCGGTCGGCCATGAATGAGGTCAGCGACGTGAGCATCGCGCCGAAGAAGGAACCGACGCCGAAGGTACCGGTCACGACGACGAGCAGGCGAGCGCGGAACAGTTCACGCGCCGAGGAGGGCGCGGCACCGTCCGCACCGCGGGCCGCGGAGACGTGCCGGCCGCTCGGATGCAGAGCGAACGCACCGACGAACAACAGGGTGAGCACGGCAGCCCCGACCAGCGGGGCCCACGGCGCGAACGCCGAGGCGAGGATGCCGACGACGAACGGACCGATGACGAACACGGTCTCGTCCGCGGCGGATTCATAGGCCATCGTGGACGACAGGGTCCGTGCCCGGCGAGTGGGAGCCATGCGTTCGGTGATGATCGTGACCAGGCGGGAACGCGACATCGGCGCGACCTGTGGAGCGGTGGCGCCGATTCCGAACGCGACGGCCAGAACGGCGATGTCCGGGGCATCGCTGTAAGCCACCATCGTGAAGGCGAGAAGCATCGCAGCGTTCGCACCGGCGAGCACCAACAGCACCGGCCGTTGTCCGAAACGGTCGGCAGCCGCTCCCGAGAGCGTGCCGAAGCAGGCCGTCCCGGCACCGACCGCGGCCGAATTGAGGCCGCCGAGGGAGATCGACTCCCGGGCAGAGACCACGAGGGTGAGCACTCCCACGACCATCATGGCGAACGGCAGACGCGCGATGAAGGCGATGAGGAAGTAAGGCAGTCCCGCCGTGCGAAGCAGCCTCGGTGAGGACGAACCGGTTTCGATCGTCCGAGTCATGAGACACCTCCACGGATGCGGTGGTTGCTTACGTGCCGCCGCTGTCCGTCGGGGTGCCGACGGCCGGTAGATGCACAGAACTGGACGGGCCGAGAACACGTCACGGCCGCGAGACGCCGCGAGACACTGTACCCGCCGACCCGGCATGGTTTTTCCGGTGGCGCCCCCATGGGGCCTACGCGCTCCCTTCGCCCGGCCCGGCGAAGGGAGCATCCCCCTTCCCCGCACGACCACATCGAGGGGTGGCGGGTGAATTGTCGAAGCCGACACCGGGCGGCATCCGGCTCACCGCCCGGTGTCGGCCTGTGCGGGGGGCGGCCCGGCATCCGTCCCCCGCGTCTGTCACCGGTCCCTCACGCGCGCCACTCCTCGATCAGCGACTCCGCGTCCCGGACCAGCACGTTCGCCACCTCCTCGTCCGCGATCCGTTTCTCAACGCCGTCGGCGAACGTGTGCAGCACCACCGAGGCCGCGAGGGTGCTGAATCGCTTGAGCCCCTCCACGGCGATGAGCTTGAGCTCCAGCACCTTCGCCGTCTTCGCGTCGATGCGGTCCTCGTCCGCGAACCTCTCCACCAGCTCTCGCATGTCGTCAAGCGAGGTGGTGACCGTGAAAGTCACCTTCCGCTCGGCCGTGTTGCCCGCCTTGTCGGTCGCCGTGACCACGAGTTCGTGCGTACCGAGGCTCAACGTGTGCAGCGGTATCCCCGCCCCGTTTCGCACGGCCTCGCCGTCGAGAGTCGCTTCCTCCGAGGCGACGCCCGAGCCGGTGTCGGCGACCTCCCAGCCGAGGGTGACGTCGGTGGCATCGCCGTAGGAGGCACCGTCCTCCACTCCGGTCACCGAGACCTCGGGTGCCTCGTCGTCGACCTCCGCCACACCATCACCGATGAACGTCAGCGAATCGAGATCGAACGGGCTCGCGGTCTCACCCCGGAACACCACGAACAACTCGGTCGTGCCGCCCGGATCGGTCACCGCGGCCGGAGGCAGGTCCTCGTACCGGTCCCAGCCACCCGTGGACGGAACATCCACAGTGGCCACCACCGGGCCGTCCGGAGCCCCGGCCCGCAGCTCCACGGAGCCACCGCCGCCCTCGGGTGCCGACACTCGCAGCGAGACCTCGTCGATGCCCGCGAAATTCACCGGCGTGAACGCGATCCAGTCACCGTCGTCGATGTCACCGATACGCTTGCCGTTCTCCGCGCCTTCCGCGTTCACGATCCGGATGCCTTCCGAGGACGTGAAGTACTCGCCCTGTTTGTGCTTGGGCTGCAGGATCACGGTGTCCCGGCTGATCAACCGCGGCGCGTCGGTGCCGCCGTGGTCGGTGTAGCTGGCGTCGATCGAGTAGAAGATGTTCGCCCCGGCGTGGCCGTCGTCCACGATGGTCTCGATCATGCCCTCACAGGCGTTGATCGGGTCCATGGGATGCGCGTGCGCGTCGTGGCCGAGTGCGGGCTGTACGACCACCTCACCGCAGTCGATCTCGCCGTCCTCGGGGTCGGTGACGTCGACGTCAAACGCCACGTGGTCACCGAAGTCGAAGAACCCGCCGTTCACGGGTGCTTCCATGGAAACCGTGGGCGCGGTGTTGCCCACCGTCACGGTCACGTTGCCCACTCCGGTCTTGCCCGTCTCGTCGGTCACCGCGAGCTGCACGTTGTACTGCCCGTGTTCGGTGAACGTGTACGTCGGATCGGCCTCGGCGGACGTGCCACCGTCACCGAAGTCCCACGCGTAGGTGACCTCCGTGCCCTCGGGGTCGTGCGACCCTTCGCTGGTGAACGACACTTCCAACGGGGCCTGCCCCGAGGTCACCGTGGCCCCCACCTCGACGATCGGCCTGCGGTTGCCCTGGTTGTACTCGATGCGGTAGAGCCCCGAGTCCGGGTTGTCCCGGCCGTAGCCACCGCCCCACTCCAGCAGGTACATGGCACCGTCGGCCCCGAACCGCATGTCCATCGGCGCCATCGTCTGTTCACTCGTCAACCACGGGTCGAGGTTGAGCACATCGCCCTGTTCGTCGAGCGTGATGGTGTAGATGCGGTTACGCGCCCACTCGTAGAAGAACGCCTTGCCGTCGTAGTACTCGGGGAACTTGCCCTCGGATTCGAGGTCGGGGTCGTACCGGTACACCGGACCGCCCATGGGAGCGGCACCACCGGTTTCCAGGATCGGGAACTCCTCCGACTCCCCGTAGCCGTACCAGACGTCGGCCTCCTGGGCGGGCGGCAGTTCGGCGAGCCCCGTGTTGTTCGGCGAGTCGTTCACCGGATTCGCACAGTCGAACTTCTCCCCCGAGGTGCCCGTGGCGAAGTCGTAGTCGTTGTACGGGATGTTGTCGCCGATGCAGTACGGCCAACCGTAGAAACCCGGCTCCCGCACGATGTTCCACTCGACCTTGCCGTCGGGGCCGCGCTCGGGGTCGGCGGCGCCGGCGTCGGGGCCGTAGTCGGCCAGGTACAGAGTCCCGTCGACATCGACGGTGAACCGGAACGGGTTACGAAATCCCATCGCGTAGATCTCGGGGCGCGTGTTCTCCGTGCCCGGCGCGAACATGTTGCCCTCGGGGATCGTGTACCCGCCCTCGGCCTGCGGGGTGATGCGCAGGACCTTGCCGCGCAGGTCGTTGGTGTTGGCCGACGTCTTCTGCGCGTCGAACAGGTCCCGTCCTTCCCGCTCGTCGATCGGGGTGTACCCACTCGATTCGAACGGGTTGGTGTCGTCGCCGACACCGATGTACAGGTCACCCGTCGGACCGAACGTGAGGTATCCGCCTGTGTGGCCCGGCTCCTCCCGGCGTGAGGCGGGGATGTCGAGGATCTGTACCTCGCTGTCGAGCGAGATCGCGTCGCCTTCGACGGTGAACCGGGACACGCGGTTGATCTCCTCGTCCCCGGGCGGGGAGTAGTACAGGTAGATCCAACCGTTGTCGGCGAAGCCCGGGTCGAGCACCAACCCCACCAGGCCGTCCTCACCGCCGGAGTAGACCGGAAGCTCCAATGCCGTGAACGTGCTCTGGGTCTCCGGGTGATACACCATCACCCGGCCCAGGATCTCCGAGTAGAACACTCGGCCGTCCGGGGCGACGTCCATGGCGGTGGGTGCCTGGGTGTTGGTGTCGAGCGCGACCTTCTCGAACGCGGAGCCCACCGTGGCCGAGCAGTCCGCTTCGACCACACCGGCCGCCGTGCGCACACCGCCGAGGATGTGCTGGATGAAAGGTTCCTCGCTGTAGGCGGCGCTGTCATGCCCCATGGCGGTGGCCCACACACGGGACAGACCGACATCGCGACACCAGGAGATCGGGTGGTCGGCTCCCATCGCGTCGGGGCCGGGATCATAGGTGGACTCGTCGGCCGACACGAGCACGTGCACCTTGCCGCGCATACTCTGGTCGAAATTGTACCACTCCTCGGCCCGTTCCCAACGCGCCGGGAGCCCTTCCGTCGACGGATGGTGGTGGTCGGTGACCTTCGCCGTGCCGTCCAGCACGCCCGGCGAGTGCGACGGCATGTGCGCGCCCGCGTTCACAAGGTCGTCCCACCACGGGAACTCGTTCTCGATCCCCATGTCGGTGGCGTTGTGGATCGCGGCGATACCGCCGCCGTTCTCCACGTAGTTCTGCATCGCCTCGCGCTGCGCGTCGTTCTCCCAGACCATGCCGGAGGTCTGGAACATGATGACGACGTCGTAAGCCGCCAGGTCGTCGTCGTTGAAGACGCTGGAATCCTCGGTGTGGTCGAACGTGAAGTCGTTCTCGGCGGCCAGGTCCTCGAACATCTCGATCCCGGCCGGAATGGACTCGTGCCGATATCCCTCGGTCTTGGTGAACAGCAGTGCGTGGAACTCGGCTTCCTGTGCCTGCGCGGCCACCGGAGCCACTCCGGCGGTGAGCAACCCGCCCAACGCGATGGCGCCGAGGCGCGACAACGGTCTCTTGCGTCTACTCATGGAATCCTCACGTGGGGTGTAGAGGGTGATGAGTGATCACGGCGTGCCGGCGCCGTCGACGGTCGGGGACGAACCACTCCCTACGACATCACCTCCTTCAAAAAGGCCAGGCCGTCGACCGCGAGCGCGTCCTGACTCGTGGCCAACGGACGCCAGATCGAGGCCGCTTTGGCGATGCTGTCGTTGTGCGCGGTGAACGACTCGATGCACAACGGCCCGGTGTAACCAGCGTCGGCGAGCGCCGACAGCAACTCGGGCCAGTCGAAGTGGTCGCGGCCGGGTGCTCCGCGGTCGTTGGCGCACACCTGTACGTGTGCGACACGGTCATAGGCCGCGCGGATCGCCGCGGCGATATCACGTTCCTCGATGTTCTGGTGGTAGAAGTCGAGCGCGACACCGCACGAGGGCATCCCCTCCAGGGCGCGCAGAGTCTGCTCGACGGTGTTGAACAGGCTGGTTTCGTACCGGTTGAGCGGCTCGATCCCGAGTGTCACACCGACGTCGTGGGCGTGCTCCACCACCGGGGTGATGTGTTCCCGCCATTCACGGACGCACGCGGCTCGTTCCCGTTCCGACATCCGCCAGGTGCGCCCCACGGAGGCGTAGGCCGGGCCGCACAGCGCGGAGGAACCGAGCTCCGCCGCGATGTCCAGGCATCGACGCAGATAGTCCTGGGTGGCGTCGACCGTGCCCGCGTCGGCGTTCACCAGTTCCCGCCCCTCCGGCATGACCAGCACCACCGAAGCGCCGAGTCCGTGGTCGGCCAGCAGTCGGCTCGCCTCACCGGGGTCCCAATCCCCCACGTTCTCCACCGGAAGCTCGACGAGGTCGAATCCTCGGGCCGCGATGGCGGGCACCAGTCTCCGCAGTTCGGCGTCGTCCAACGGTGACGTCCAGACCCACGTGTTCACACCGATCGGGTGCATAGTGGACATTGCTCGGCACTCCTGTCGACTCGGCACCGCTCGTCATTGCCAACGCTGGGGGTAACCGGGCATGTCCTGGCAACCGCACAGCGCGTAGTGCAGTGGCGGCATGCTCTCGCCGAGATACCGGTCGAGGTTCTCCTCCGTCACCACCGGCTGCGGCAGGACCCATTCACGCGGCACCTGTTCGCCCGACAGGATTCGCAGCGCGGCGATGACCGGCGTACGCCACTGATAGGTCGGATACGCCGGGGCCTGCGCGGTCAGGTTCTCGTCCCGCCACTTCTCCAGGAACTGTTGCTGGTCCTCGCCCGAGATGGCGGGAGGCTCCATGCCTTGGTCCTCGAATGCCTCCAGCACGGCCACGGCCGCCGTGCCGTCGTCCATCCAGATACCGTCGATCCGGCCCTCGCGTTGGAGGTGGTCACTGACGATGCCCTTGGCTCTTGCCGTGTCGTTCTCGGTGAACTCGACTCCCACCACTTCGACACCGCGTTCGGCGAAGACGCGTTCGGCCGCGGCCCACCGGTGTTCCAACACGTCCACCCCGGGCAGCACGCGCAGTGCCAGCACCGTGCCACCCTCACCGACCTCGTCGGAGAGGAATTCCGCTGCCGTGGCACCGAAGGCGTAGCCTCCGATGGGGTGGATGAACGTCACGGGACAATCGGTGTTGACACCGCGGTCGAACACGATCACGGGGAGGCCGCTGTCGCATGCCTGTTCCACGGCGGGCGTCAACGTCGACGTCGTGTTCGGTGAGACGATCAGGGCGTCGCAGCCCTGTGCCACCAACGATGCGATGTCACTGATCTGCTTGTCGTCCTTGGCCTCGGCGTCGAGAACGGTGAAATCGGCGATCTCGTCGTGCAGTTCCACTTCGGCCTGCATGGTCTTCCAGCCGACCTGCCGCCACGGATTGTCCACCGACGCGTTGGAGAAACACAGATGGTGCGGCCCCTCGGTGGCATAGGAAGAGGTGTCGACCGGGTCCGGTTCGAGCGCCTGTTCCCACGGTTTACCGTCCGGTCCTTCGGGCGTGACGTCCCGCAGAGCGAGTTGCCGCTCATACTCGGCTTGGTCGAAGAACTCGTTCGCCTCCGAGGTCTGCCGCTGTGTCCCGTCCGGCGAAGCACCCTCAGTGGGGAGGTCGCTGGTGCAGCTCGCCATCGTCAACGCCCCCACCGCGGCGACCACGGTCAACCATGATTTCCTCATGCGGTTCTCCTTGTCCGGAACTTCGACCGCCCCACTGCCGCGTAGGCCACGGCGGCGATGATGATGACGCCCTGTACGGCCGACTCCGGCCCTCCGGAGACGCCGAGAAGGTTGAGCAGTGAGAACAAAGCCTCCAGCGTGAGCGCACCCGCCACCGCGGCGACGACGGAGCCTCGCCCTCCGCCGAGCACCACGCCACCCAGGACGACGGCCGTGATGACCTGGAACTCCAGCCCATCGCCGACCTGCGCGGACACACCGGCGAACCCGCCGAGCAGGATCGCGGCGATCGCCGCCGACACTCCCGACAACACGAACGCGAGCGTGCGCAGGCCCTCGACACCGCCGCCGCCGAGTCGCACCGCGGTCTCGTTGTCGCCGACCGCCACGAGCGTGCGCCCGGTGCCGCCTCTCATGAACACCACGGCCGCGACCACCAGCCCGGCGAGCAGCAACACCGACCACGGCACCTGGCCGAGCAGCGGAACCTCGAAGCCCTCGCGCCCCACGGTGCGGAAAGCCCCCGACAGCGCTCCCCGGGGCGCACCGCCGGTCCACAGGAACACCGCGCCGTCGAGCACGAGCAGCATCCCGAGCGTGACGATGAACGACGGCGCCGACAGTCGTGTGGTGATCAGTCCGTTGACCAGGCCCACCAGCGCACCGAGGACCAGCAACAGCGGCACGACCCACACCGTCGCCGTCTCGTCACCGTCGAGCAGCCGCGCCGCGATCACGACCTCCGCCGTGACCAGCGATCCGACCGAGAGGTCGAACCCGCCGCTGACGATGACGAAGTACTGTCCGATGGCGAGGATCATCAACGGCGCCGCACGTTTGAGCAGCGCCAGGTAACCCGACGGTTCGCTGTAGGCGGGACCGGCGAACGCCAAAGCCACCAGCACGATCGCGAGCACGGCCAGGACCGGGCCGGTGCCGTTCCCAAGTCTGGGGCCCGGCAGTCCGCGCGATCGTCGCGTGGGAGTGGTGGTCTCGGTCATCGGCCGGCCCTCCTACGCCTGGTGTACAGCGCGACGGCCACGATCAGCACGACACCACGGACCACGTCCTTGAAGAACGAATTCACACCCAGGTCATCGAAGATCGTGTCGAGGGTCGCGAGGATGAGGACACCGCCGATCGTGCCGACCACGCCACCCCGTCCACCGGCAAGGATCGTGCCGCCCAGCACCACCGCCGCGATGGACTCCAGGTCGTAACCACCGTCGGTACCCACCCACGGGGCTCCCGCACCCAGCCTGCTCGCGAGGAACAACCCGGCCAGGCCCGCGGCCACCGAACACAACACGTGCGCCAACACCACGGTCCGCTCGGTACGGACGCCCGAGAACCGCGCGACCTCCTCATCGCCGCCCACGGCATAGACGTGGTAGCCGGGACGCGTCCGTGTAAGGAACCACCAGGCCACCGCCGCGAGCCCGAGCATCAGCACTGCCGACACCGGGACCGGCCCGATCCGGTCGTAACCGAGGTGCTGGAACACCGTGGGCACGTCCCCAGCCGGGCCGTCGTAGGAACTTTCCAAGTAGCCACGGATGATCAGCCCGGTGCCCAACGTCGCGATGAACGCGTTCACCTTCAGACGCGTGACCACCAACCCGTTGACCAGTCCCACCCCGACCGCGCACGCGAGCGTCAACACCACGGCGGGCACGATCATCGCCGGATCACCGGCCATCGTCTCCGCGGCAATCAACGAGGAGAGCCCCACCAGGTAAGCCACCGACAGATCCAACTTGCCGGTGAGGATCACCATCGTCTGTCCTATGGCTACCAAACCGAGTGCGGTGCTGCGAACGAGGATGTTCGAGATTCCACCCTGATCGAGCAATACTCCGCCGCGCAGGGCGACAAGCACACTTCCGACGATGACGACCAGCACCAAGGCGCCGTAGACACCGACGACCGGATTCGCCAACCGGCTAGTCCACTGAGGACTATTAGAAGTTCTGGAGGCCACAGCGGTTCCGCTCACGCGGCCTCCTCCGTGTCCTGCGGGACACCCTCCCCTACCGCGGCACGCAAAAATGCCACAGCGGGGGCCCACCCCAGTCGGCCGCCATAAGCGCAACACAAATCCTCGCTCACGCGGCCTCCTCCGTCGCCACATGGCCGGTGGCCAGCCTCATCACCGCCTCCTCCGTCGGCCCCGCGGGGAGCTCGCCCGCGATCCGACCGTCGTGCATGACCAGCACCCGGTCGCTCATGCCGATCAACTCGGGCAGCTCGGAGGAGATCATCACGATGGCGACACCGTCCCTGGCCAGCCCGCGCAGCAGCTCGTACACCGCCTGTTTGGCGCCGACGTCGATGCCGCGGGTCGGTTCGTCGACGATGAGTACCCTGGGCTCCACCGCCAACCACTTGGCGAGCACCACCTTCTGCTGGTTTCCGCCGGACAGGAACCGCACCTCCTGCTCCGGTGACCGCGCGACCACCGTCACCGCCTGCAGCAGCTCCGAAACGCCTACCGCCGTGCCGCGCGCTCGCCCGCCGAACGCCGCACGCCGTACCAGCAGCGTGTTGTCCCGCACCGACTGGCGCAGGGCCAGTCCCTCGCCCTTGCGGTCCTCGGTGACGTGCGCGATCCCGGACCTCACAGCCACGCGTGGCGACCGCACTCGCACCGGCGAACCGTCCACTTCGACCGTTCCGGTGGTGAACGGCTCGCTGCCGCACACCGCCCGGGCAACGGCTGAACGCCCCGCGCCCTGCAGCCCCGCCAGCCCGACGATCTCGCCCGCGCGTACTTCCAGGTCTATGTCGCGCAGCCGCTCGTTGCCACATCCAGACAACCGCAACCGCGTCACACCGAGCTCCGACTCGGCCGCGCGCGACGGGAACAACGCCTCGAGCGGACGCCCCACCATGTGGCGCACGAGATCATCACCGGTCAGCTCGTCACTCGCCCGGGACGTGACCAACGCACCGTCCTTGAGGACGGTGATGCGGTGACTGAGTTCGAACACCTCCACCAGCCGGTGGGAGACGTACAGAACGGCGATATCCCGGTCGCACAGTCGCCGCACGAGTCCGTACAGCAGCTCCACCTCGTTGTCGGCCAACGCGGCGGTGGGTTCGTCCATCGCCAGCACTCGGACATCACTCGACAGCGCCTTGACGATCTCCACGACCTGCCGTTGAGCGACCGACAACCGTCGCACGGGATCTCGCGGAGAGATACCCGTGGCGCCGAGGTCCTCCAGCAACGCCGCCGTGTCCGCCTCCATGCGCCGCCGATCGACCATCCCGCGCCGCACCGGCTCCGACCCGAGAAACACGTTCTCGGCCACCGACCGATCACCGAGCAGATTGAGTTCCTGGTGCACGATGGAGATGCCCGCGGCCTGCGCCTGCCTGGGAGTCGAGAACGACACCGGACCCCAGTCGAGTTCCACGCTGCCGCCGTCGGCGGCATGGACTCCGGCCAGGATCTTCATCAGCGTCGACTTGCCCGCCCCGTTCTCCCCCACGAGGGCGTGCACCTCACCGGCGTACAGGTCGAGGTCCACATCGCGCAGGACCACGTTGCCCAGGAACCGTTTGGTGATCCCCCGCATGCGGACCACCGGCTCCCGCCCAGTGAGACCAGTCACAGCCATAGCTGCGCACAATAGTCGATCTTATGCGCATGTCAAACAAAAGTATTTCTTATCGATACACAAGAAGGCATGTAGTGAACCCAAGGTTTCGTGACCGCAAATCACCCTTTTGGAAGATCTACCAACGAAAGGGACCAGCTAGAACTGAGGGATGCGCAGCCGCCGGAGTCTGGTCACCGTCCTCGTGTCCGTGTTCGTGCTGGCACTGATACATCCCGCCACCGCGGCCGCGGCCTCTCCGGAGCCGGTACAGACCTCCCCGGTGCAGACCTCCTCGGAGCCGATGCGCTACGTCGCTCTGGGCGACTCGTACACCTCCGGGCCCCTGATCCCTTTCCAGCGCCTCGATCGGATCGGTTGCCTGAGATCCACCAACAACTACCCGTCCGTGGTGGCCCGACGGCTCGGACACACGGTGCTCACCGACGTTAGCTGCGCCGGGGCCGACACCACCGACGTGACGCGGCCACAGGAACTGGCCCTCGGACACAATCCACCACAGTTCGACGCCCTCCGCTCCGACACCGACCTGGTGACCATCGGCATCGGCGGCAACGACTACGGCGTCTTCGGCAGTGTCATCGACACCTGCCCGGAACTACGGGAAACGGATCCGACCGGCAGTCCCTGCCAGGAACACTTCACAGTGGACGGCACCGATACGCTGAAAGCCGCGATCGACCGCACTCGCGTAGACGTCGAGACGGTGCTCGCCGGCGTCCGACAGCGCTCCCCTAAGGCCACGATCCTGTTGATCGGCTATCCCCGAATCGCGCCGCCCAGCGGCACCTGTCCCCACATCCTGCCGTTCTCCGACGGCGACTACGCCTGGCTGAACGACATCGAGGAGACACTCAACGCGGCTTTGGCCACAGCGGCGGCGAACAGCGGGACCGGCACCACGTTCATCGACACCTACCCCGCATCGCTCGGCCACGACGCCTGCTCCGACCACGCGTGGTTCCAAGGGCGGGTCCTCAACCCGATCGGCGCGGCGCACTACCACCCGAACCACTGGGGCATGGAAGGCGTCGCCGAGGTCATCCTCGACCACCTGGCCGCCCGCGGACGGTGAGCGGGAACGGCGACCTCACCCGCTAGCCGCCCGCGAGACTCACGAACCCAGCGAGTCCAGCGACTCCAGCCTGGCCTTGATGCGTTCGATGTCGGCGACGGCGGCGTCCCGGCGAGCACGGACCTTCTCGACGACCTCGGCGGGCGCCTTGTCCAGGAAGGACTGGTTGCCGAGCTTGCCCTCGTTCTGCTTGAGCTCCTTCTCGGCGGCGGCGAGGTCCTTTTGCAGCCGCTTACGTTCGGCGGCCACGTCGATCGCCCCGGACAGGTCGATCTCCACCGTCACCGGACCGCTCGACAGGGCGACCTCCAGTGAGGCCGTCGTCGAGAACGCGTCACCGGGCTCGCTCAACCTGGCCAGTGACCGCACCGCCTCCTCGTGGCCCTCGATCGCGGCGGCCCCTTCTCCGGACAGTCGGGTCGACACCCGCTGCCCCGGCTTGAGGCCCTGGTCCGAGCGGAACCGCCGAACTTCCGTGACCAGCTTCTGCACGTCGGCGATCCGCGTGTCCGCCTTCGGGTCGGCGGGGAATGCCCACGCCGAACCCACGGGCCACTCCGTGATCACCAACGACTCACCGCCGGTGAGCGTGGTCCACAGCCGCTCGGTGATGAACGGGATGAACGGGTGCAGCAACCGCAGCACCACGTCGAGAACGTGGCCCAACACCACCCGGGTGCTTTCGGCCTTCTCACCGGCCAGCTGCACCTTCGCCAGCTCCAGGTACCAGTCGCACAGCTCGTCCCACGTGAAGTGGTAGAGCAGGTTGGTGGCCTTGGCGAACTGGAAGTCCTCCAGCAGCGAGTCCACTTCGGAGGCGACGGACGAAAGCCTGCCGAGGATCCACCGGTCGGCCTCGGTCAGTTCGTCGGCGTCGGGCACCGGGACGGCGGCGGTGGCGCCGTTGGACATGGCGAAACGGGTGGCGTTCCACAACTTCGTGCAGAAGTTACGCGACCCGGCGGCCCATTCTTCGGCCAACGCCATATCGGCACCGGGGTTGGCACCCCGCGCCAGCGTGAACCGCGTGGCGTCGGCACCGAACCGGTCCATCCAGTCCAACGGGTCGATGACGTTGCCCGTGGACTTCGACATCTTCTTGCCGTGCGCGTCCCGGATCAGGCCGTGCAGGTAGATGTGTTCGAACGGGATCGAGCGTTCCGGGCCGTTGTCCCGCATGCCGTACAGGCCAAACATCATCATCCGGGCGACCCAGAAGAAGAGGATGTCGTAGCCGGTCGACAGCACGCTGGTCGGGTAGAACTTCGCCAGGTCGGCGGTCTCCTCGGGCCAGCCCAACGTGGACATCGGCCACAACCCCGACGAGAACCACGTGTCGAGCACGTCGGGATCCTGGGTCCAGCCCTCACCGCTGGGCGGCTGCTCGTCGGGACCGACGCACACCGTCTCGCCGTTCGGTCCGTACCACACCGGAATGCGGTGCCCCCACCACAACTGGCGCGAAATGGTCCAGTCGTGCATGTTGTCGACCCAGTCGAAGTAGCGCTTGGCCAACTCCGGCGGATGGATCTTCACTCGGCCGTCGCGCACGGCGTCACCCGCGGCCTTCGCCAGCGGCTCGACCCTCACCCACCACTGCAGCGACAGGCGAGGCTCCACCACCGTGTCACAGCGGGAGCAATGCCCCACCGCGTGCACGTACGGACGCTTCTCCGCCACGATCCGGTTCTGCTCACGCAGCGCCGCGACGACGGCAGGCCGGGCCTCGAACCGGTCCAGGCCCTCGAACGGACCGTGTGCCGTGATGATCCCGCGCTCGTCCATGATCGACGGCATGGGCAGGTCGTGTCGTCGGCCGATCTCGAAGTCGTTGGGATCGTGCGCGGGAGTGACCTTCACCGCTCCGGTACCGAACTCGGGGTCGACGTGGGAATCGGCCACGATCGGGATCCGACGACCCGTCAACGGGAGTTCGACCTCGGTTCCCACGAGGTGCGCGTACCGCTCGTCGTCCGGGTGCACCGCCACCGCCGTGTCACCCAGCATCGTCTCGGCCCGCGTCGTGGCCACCACGATGGAGGCGTCGCCCTCGCCGTAGCGGATGGACACGAGCTCGCCCTCGTCGTCGGAGTGGTCCACCTCGATGTCGGACAGCGCCGTCATGCACCGCGGGCACCAGTTGATGATGCGTTCGGCCCGGTAGACGAGTCCGTCGTCGTAGAGTCGCTTGAACATCGTCTGGACGGCACGCGAAAGGCTGTCGTCCATGGTGAACCGCTCACGCGACCAGTCCACGCCGTCGCCGAGACGTTTCATCTGGTCGAGGATCTTGCCGCCGTACTCGGCCTTCCAGTCCCAGACCCGCTCGACGAACCGTTCACGGCCCAAGTCGTGGCGTGACAGCCCCTCCTTCGCGAGCTCCCGCTCCACCACGTTCTGGGTGGCGATGCCCGCGTGGTCCATGCCGGGCAGCCACAGCACCTCGTAACCCTGCATGCGCCTGCGCCGCGTCATGGCGTCCATGAGCGTGTGGTTGAGCGCATGCCCCATGTGCAGACTGCCGGTGACGTTCGGTGGCGGAAGCACGATCGAGAACGGCGGCTTGTCCGACGTCGCATCGGCTTGGAAATAGCCCGCCGATACCCACCGCTGGTAGATCGCGGCCTCTTCGTCGGCCGGATTCCAAGAAGTGGGCAGATCGGTGTTTCGCGCTGCGCTGTCCGTCACGATAAGTAAGTCTACGAAGTCCCTCCTCCCGCCTCTCACCGGCTCACCGGCTGCGGACGGAGTCAGGAGGAACCGGCCACCAGGATCGTGGGGACGATCAACGTCGCTGTGACGATCTCCTCGACGGTCTTACGCAGAGCGTCGCTCGCCCAGTTGCCCTCCGCGATCTTCTTGGCCCTGCGATCGGCCACCTCGCCGTCCTCCTTGCCGATGACGTGCTTCAGCGCCGTGGTGTTGGCCAACAGGGCGATCAGCGCGGCGGTACGTTCGTCCGGCTCCTCGCCGTCCACGAGCACACGACGCAACTGGGCCTTGACCTGTTCCTCGTGCCGGGAGTCCTCGGCGGGCCAGCGGGTGGTGGGGAACAGTCCGAGAACACGACCACGTTCCCGGCGGAGAATGCCACGTTCGACGAGTCCCTGGAGCAGACGCTCGATGAGTTGACCACTCGCCAAGGGACTCAACACGTCCTTGGGTTTCTTCCCTTCCAGCGTGGACAGTTGAGCGAGCGCGTCGTCCAGCGGTGCCGACCCGGTCGGTGTGTCGTCCCGCATCACGATCCTGCCCGACTTGCCCTCGTCGCCGTCGGTGGTGATATCGACACGCTCTCGGATGGCCAGTTCCACCAGCAGTGCCCCGGCCAGCGAATGCTCCAGATGGGAGATCATGCTCACCGGTTTGCCGACCTCGTCGTCGTACACCAGCAACAGCAGATCCTCAGCGATCAACATACCCGCGAGCGTAGAGGATGATCTTCACTCGCGTTCGGTGTCCGGAACACGTCATGATGGAGGGGCCGCGCAACGTGAAGGAGTGGTGCCGATGGGCCGGGTGACGGTACGCAGACCCGTGCGAAAACTGACTCCGCACGGCGACCGCCGCAGGCCGGACACGCTGGCCGCCGAGGAACCGCTGGAGATCCGCGTCTCGGGCACCCCCCTGGCCGTCACCATGCGGACACCGGGACACGACGTCGAACTCGCACACGGTTTCCTGCTGTCCGAAGGTGTCATCGGGGCCAGGGAGGACGTCGTCCTCGCCCGCTACTGCGACAGTGTGGACGACACCGGCCGCAACACGTACAACGTGCTCGACCTCCAGCTGGCCGACGACGTGCCGATGCCCGACGTCGGAGTGCAGCGCAACTTCTACACCACGTCGTCCTGCGGGGTGTGCGGCAAGGCCGCGTTGGACGCCGTGCGGCTGAAAAGCCGGTTCGCTCCCGGCGACTCGACGTTCACGATCGATCGCACGGTGCTGTCGGCACTGCCCGACGCCCTTCGACGGGAACAACGCGTGTTCGCCTCCACCGGAGGGCTGCACGCGGCGGCCCTGTTCACCGCGGACGGCACGTTGCTCGCCGTGCGGGAGGACGTCGGCAGGCACAACGCCGTGGACAAACTGCTCGGCTGGACACTTCAGGAGAACCGTGTTCCCGCGCGCGACACCGGATTGTTACTGTCCGGCCGCGCCTCCTTCGAACTGGTTCAGAAGGCGACGATGGCGGGTATCTCCCTGATCGCCGCGGTGTCGGCACCTTCGTCACTCGCGGTCGAGCTGGCCGAGGACAACGGCATGACCTTGGTCGGCTTCCTCCGCGGGGAGAGCATGAACGTGTACACCGGCAACGGGATCGAGTAACCGAAGGCGAGTGCGTCCTCGTCGCGCAGGACGAGGCCCTGGGAGTGGCCGTGCCGTATTCACCCGACTCACGACGATCCGGTATTCTGCTCAGCAGGCGAAGCGTTCTGCTGGGTATCACGTTGTCGGCGACGTTGGGTGTCACCTCTCTCGGCGGAACCTCCTCGTCGGCACGTTCGGTGCGGGCAAGTGGCGTCGCGATACGAGAAGAGCGCTACTCGCGATACCGTCGGCAGGACGTCGAAGTGGTCTACACGCTCCCTCGCCGAACCCCACCACACGGCATGCCCATGGTGGTGTTGCTGCACGGCCGAGGCTCCGTCGCCCGGAGGGCCGGCCCGGGCAGCCTGATGACCAGACTCGGCGACGCCGTGGCCGATGGACGCATCCCCGCGCTCGGCTTCGTCGCCGTGGACGGTGGCAGTACGTACTGGCACGAGCACCACCGTGGCGACGATCCCATGAGCATGCTCTTGGAAGAAGTGCCCGAATGGTTACGCGCACGTGGCCTCGCGGGCACGGACGGCACACCATTCGCTTCCGCGGGGATATCGATGGGAGGTTTCGGCGCCCTGCTCTACGCTCGCCGTCGTTCCGAACGAGGACGTCCCGTACGAGCCGTCGGAGCGGTCGCCCCCGCACTGATGTCGTGGCGGCGGATGCGTAAACGACGCGTCTGGCGCAGCAAGGCCGAATGGACCTCCATGGACCCCCTGCACAATGTCGAGGCCCTCAGCAACGTCCCCACCGGCATCTGGTGCGGAACCGAGGACCCGTTCATCAACGGCGTGCGCACTTTCATCGAACGAGCCGATCCCGAGATCGCCCATCTCGCGCCCGGGAGCCACAGCCCTCGTTTCTTCCGGTCCACCGTGCCGGGCCTGCTCGATTTCCTCGGCAAGCACACACCACGACAGGTGTGAGGTGGTGACCACGTCACCGCGGTCACCACCGCAGATAGACCTGCGTCGTCAGTCCTTCCGGACCGGTGTGCGTGCGCACGAGATCCGAGATCTGGTTGACCAATAACAGACCCCAACCTCCGTACTGGTGGGCGGCAGGTGGCCTACGGCCGGCCAATGGGTCGGTGAGCCGGCCCTTGTCGGTGACCTCGAAGACCACACCGTCCTCGTGCCGCCAGATCGCGAAGACTCCTCTCCCGCCACCATGCTGGACGCTGTTAGCACATATCTCGCCCACCGCCAGGGCGACATCCTGCAGGCGGTTCTCCCCGAAGCCCGCGCACGCGGCGAACTCGGTGGCGGTTCGGCGGACCTCCGACAGAGCTTCGATGTCGAACGGCAACGTGAACGCGCCGTCGGGAATCGGCAACGGCACGTTGCACCGCTCGTACGCGGTGTGCGGAGCATAAGCCGTACTGGGCCACGTTCCTGTCGAGTCCACGAGCACGGTGTGCGTCGCCTCCACATCGGCGACCGCCTCGGGACTGAGGATGTTGATGTCGTACGGACACAGAAACGTCGCGGCCCAGTCGGCGAACGCGAGGTTGATCAAGGCCTCGTGTTGGACACATGCCAGGTACTCCTCCGTCGAGCGTCCCTGCCACACGGGCTCACCGAGCAAGCGGGCAGGTCCCTGCGCATCGGAGAAGAAACGGAGGAGGGTCGGCAACACCCGTCCGGGATTGCGTCCCACGTCATTCATGTCGAGCAGACGGATCCGGTCCGCGGCCGGCCCGAGAGCCCGCTCGAGCAGCCGAATATGGTGCTCCGGCACCGCCACCACTACGGACTCGCCCTGGGCGAGCCCTCGAAGAATGAAAGGCACTGTTCCGGCCAGGTAATCCTGGGTGTCCCGGTAGAAAAGCGCCTGGTGAGAAAACCGCCCCTCGATATCGTGAAGTCCTCTCACGGCTACGTTTCCTCGCGCTCACATCGCTAACCCGAACGGGCTATCCCGGGGTCGCGCTGTGTAAACCCTCAGAGCAGGGTACGAGCGAGGTACGACATCGACCACAGAGAGACCGAGACCGCGACCGCGAACAAAGTCATCTGCCCCACGAGCTGTCTATCGGTGACAGCCGTACGAAGGCGCCACACCGCGTAACCGGAGACGGCCAACCCGGCGAGCGGGATGAGCGGTACGGCGGAGGCACGCGTGATCGTCGCAAGCAGACACACGGCCACGAGTACGCCCAGCAGAACGAGCAGTGCCAGGTGGACGCGCGGTCGACGCAACCGTGCGACCCTGACGAACTTGCGGGCGAGATCATCGAAATCGGCGCCCTGATCGCCGTTCGACACGGGCGAGGACGTCGGTGGCGTAGCTGTCATGGAAACCGAGAGTAGCGTTCAGCGCTTTAGGCCGACTTCTCCCCACGCTCCCGCTGCCGCCGTGTCGGCTGACGTGACACGATCGTGGGATTCACGTTCTCCCGCACCGTCTGTTCGGTGATGACCACCTTCGCCACGTCGTCGCGACTCGGGATCTCGTACATCACCGGTTGCAGGACCTCTTCCATGATCGCGCGCAGACCGCGTGCGCCGGTCCCCCGCAGCAGCGCCTGGTCGGCGATCGCCTCCAGCGCCGTCTTGGTGAACTCCAGCTCCACGTTGTCCATCTCGAACAGCTTCTTGTATTGCTTGGTCAACGCGTTGCGCGGTTCGGTGAGGATACGCACGAGCGACTGCTTGTCGAGGTTGGTGACGCTGGCGACGACCGGGAGACGACCGATGAACTCCGGGATCAGACCGAACTTGATCAGATCCTCGGGCATCGTCTCGCTGAAGATGTTGCTCTCTTCGATCTCCCGCTTGGTGCGGATCTCGGCCCCGAAGCCCAGACCACGTTTACCGATGCGGTCGTTGATGATCTTCTCCAGGCCCGCGAACGCCCCTGCCACGATGAACAATACGTTCGTGGTGTCGATCTGGATGAACTCCTGGTGGGGATGCTTCCGTCCACCCTGCGGGGGCACCGACGCCGTCGTGCCCTCCAGGATCTTGAGCAACGCCTGCTGCACACCCTCACCCGACACGTCCCGGGTGATCGACGGGTTCTCGGACTTACGAGCGATCTTGTCGACCTCGTCGATGTAGATGATGCCCGTCTCAGCGCGTTTGACGTCGTAGTCTGCGGCCTGGATGAGCTTCAACAGGATGTTCTCGACGTCCTCACCGACGTAACCGGCCTCGGTCAACGCGGTGGCATCGGCGATCGCGAACGGAACGTTGAGCAGCTTCGCCAGCGTCTGCGCCAGATAGGTCTTGCCACACCCCGTGGGGCCCAGCATCAGGATGTTGGACTTCGCCAGCTCCACAGGCTCGTCCTTAGAGTCCTTGGAGCTGTTCGGGTCCGACTGGATGCGCTTGTAGTGGTTGTACACCGCGACGGCGAGAGTCCGCTTGGCCTCGTCCTGGCCGATGATGTACTGCTCGAGGAACTCGTGGATGTCGGCCGGCTTGGGCAACTCATCGAGCTTGACGTCGCTCGTCTCGGCGAGCTCCTCCTCGATGATCTCGTTGCACAGCTCTATGCATTCGTCACAGATGTACACGCCGGGCCCGGCGATGAGCTTTTTCACCTGTTTCTGGCTCTTGCCGCAGAAAGAGCACTTCAGCAGGTCTCCCCCGTCGCCGATCCGTGCCATGACCGCTGCCTCGTCCCCTCCCGGTGTCGATGACACCTTTCCTCGTGCGTTGCCACTGACGGTACCCGTCCCGCGCGCCCAACGGGAGATTTACCAGCGATCGAGCGCCCGGAACCTCAAGACTAATGCGAGAAGCGGACGGCGGCCCTGTGCAGACACGCCGCCCGCCCCATCACGAAGGCCGCTTCCGTCAGCTCTGCGATGCCTTGCGGTACTCCAGCACGTGATCGATGATGCCGTATTCCTTGGCCTCTTCGGGCGTCAGAATCTTGTCACGCTCGATATCGGCCCGCACCTCGTCGGCCGACTTGTTGGTGTGCTTGGCCAGCGTGGTCTCCATCAGGCGGCGCACCCGCTGGATCTCGGCGGCCTGGATCTCCAGGTCCGACACCTGCCCGTAGGCACCCTCGGTAGCGGGCTGATGGATCAGCACGCGGGAGTTCGGCAACGCGAGCCGCTTACCCTTCGTGCCCGCGGCCAGCAGCACCGCGGCGGCCGAAGCGGCCTGGCCGAGGCACACCGTCTGGATGTCCGGACGGACGTACTGCATCGTGTCGTAGATCGCCATCAACGCGGTGAACGACCCACCGGGCGAGTTGATGTACAGGATGATGTCGCGATCCGGGTCCTCGTGCTCGAGGTGGAGCAACTGCGCCATCACGTCGTTAGCGGAGGCGTCGTCGACCTGGACGCCCAGCATGATCTGCCGCTCTTCGTAGAGCTTGTTGTACGGGTTCGACTCCTTGATCCCGTAGCTCGTGCGCTCCACATACGAGGGCAGGATGTACCGGGCCTGCGGAAGCTGGAAACCGTTCATGATTCTCCTCCTAGCCTGGCTGCCCGGTCAGTTCGAGTTCGGGGTCGGGTTGTCGCGAGTCAGCACTTGGTCGACGAAGCCGTAGTCCTTGGCCTCGGCCGCGGTGAACCACCGGTCACGGTCGCTGTCCTTGAGGATCTGTTCCACCGTCTGACCGGTCTGCTCGGCCGTGATGCGCGCCAGCTCGTACTTCCACTTGCTGAACACCTCGGCCTGGATGGCGATGTCCGACGCCGTGCCGCCCACACCGGCCGAAGGCTGGTGCATGAGGATCCGCGCGTGCTGCAAGGCGTAGCGCTTACCCGGCGCCCCCGACGACAACAGGAACTGCCCCATCGACGCTGCGAGCCCCATCGCGTAGGTCGCCACGTCCGGCTCGATGAGCTGCATGGTGTCGTAGATGGCGAACCCGGCCGTCACCGAACCACCCGGCGAGTTGATGTAGAACCGGATGTCGGAATGCGGGTCCTCCGCGGCCAGCAGCAACAGCTGCGCGGTGATGCGGTTGGCGACCTCGTCATTCACCTCGGAGCCGAGCACGACGATGCGCTCCTGGAGCAACCGCTCGTACACCGAGTCGGTCAGGTTGAGCCCCGCGGTGCTGGTCCGCCCCTCGGGCATGTGCTGCGTCACGTCTGCCTGCCTTTTCGGAGTTGCG
>NZ_DAHVQP010000072.1:0-6524 GCF_027317685.1 Saccharomonospora sp. | reverse complement strand
CGGCGGCCGACTGGGCCGCGGCGGCGGATCGTACGACCGGGTGCTGGCCGGGCGGGCCGGCCGCGCGTTCACCTGCGTGGTCCTGCACGACGGCGAGGTGCTCGACATCCCGGTCCCCCGCGAGCCGCACGACGTGCCGGTCGCGGCCGCAGTGACGCCGTCGGGGGTGCACCACTTCGGCGCACACCGGCCGGCATCGCGCTGATCACTCCGGTGTGAACACCGACTGGGCGATGTGCCGCACGCCGCCGTTCACCTGGATGGGATCGTCTTTCCGATTGAAGTAGTAGACGGCCAGGCACGTGCCGGGCGCCACCTCCAGCACCCGCGGATAACCCAGATCCCAGCTGCCGCCGTCATCACGCAGGATCACTTCCGAACCCCAGGTTCGGCCGCCGTCGTCACTGACCCGGTAGCGAACGCCGTAGGGCGGCAACCGGTAGCCGTACACGCAGACGATGCGCCCGTCGTGAAGCTCACAGATGTCGCCGGGTGCTCCCCAGTCGTTGACGCGCGAGAGAAACTGCCAGGTGCGGCCGCCGTCCATGCTCTCGAACAGTTCCGTCCACAACACCCCGGTGGGATCACGCTGGCACCGAAGCGTCGCGACGAGACGGCCGCTGCGCAACGCCAGTGGCCGTGGATAGAAGTACCGGTGGGCGCCGAACCGCGGCGACCCGGTCTTGTCGCTGACGGCTTGTCCATCGTCGGTGATCGGTGTCATGAACGACAGGAAGTTCCACTGGACGCCGTCTGGGCTGGCGTAGAGCAACGGCCGACGCGTCCATCCGTCGGGCGTCACGGACGTCAACGCCACCAGGCACATGCCGTCCGGGCGCACGACCGCTGAGCCCTGGCCGGACAGCGAACCGAGCCCGGTCATCGGCAGCAGGATCGGGCGTCGCCAGGTTCGGCCACCGTCAGTGGAGATCCGCAGCCACGGACGCGAGTTCGGCACGAAGATCGCCGGAACTCCACCGCTGGCGATCAGGACGTCGTCATCCTCGAAGTCGACCGGTCCTTCCCCGGAGTAATCCGCAGGGCCGGAATCGGCGATCTGTTCCGGACTCGTGGCGAGGTCGAAGACCTCGTTCATGCTTTCCTTGTCCCACGACGACCCGTTGTCGAACGACCGCAACGACACGACTTTGCCGCGCGACACCATGAGGTTGTCGTGATGAATGTCGTCAGCATTACCGTAGTTGACCGCCGCCCGCCGGAACGCCGTCAGCAATGACCCGTCCCGGGTCTTCCACAACCCGAACAGAAACGGCATTCCACAGAACTCGCCATCGTTTCTGTACACAATGTCGTGCTCGACCTCGGCGGCCAAGCGTGGGCGTCTGAATCGTTCGATCATAGGCGTTTCTCCAAAGCGATGCTGCACCTCGAGAGGGTCCCCATAATCGAAGAGCATTGTCACGTTGTCAAGAACTCTGCACGGTCGATCGCCGAGTTTCGGCGCACCAATCAAGCCGACCGAAGACACGGCCCACATCGCTGACGTCTTCTCGGGCCCTCGACCGCGTCCACCCAGGCCCTGCAACGCATCCATCGAGGTAGACGCGATTTCTGCACAAGGGTTGACGGATCAGTGAGACCGTGCTGTACTTCGGGACAACGTTGTCTGGAGGTGGTGTCCGATGGTCCCTTCACGCTTGCCCGCTAGCGGGTGAACACCCGAGCCACGGAAGGAGAAAAGCCATTGTGTCCGAAGTCAAAGCACCGGACATCAGCACGACCACATCGTTGAGAACACGCCTGGGGTCACACCGGTGGCCGATCATCGTGTTCTTTGTCGTCGCCGGTTTCATCGTCTTTTCGGTGGTCGCACCCAGCGTCGGAATCTTCGGTAACAGCATCTACGATTCCGGGTCGGGATTCACCCTCCGCTGGTACCAAGAAACATTGAGCTCGCCAGGTGTGATGTCGGCGTCCATCAATACGGCGATCGTGGTCATCGGAGCGACCACCATTGCGGTCGTTTCTGGCGTCGTGCTCGCGTGGCTGGTGTCACGGACCGACATTCCGTTCGCCCGGGTGCTCACCATTGTTCCGGTGATGCCGCTGTTCTTTCCACCCGTGGTCGGCGCGGTTGCGTGGGTTCTCCTGCTGGCGCCGGAGGTCGGCCTGATCAACGAATTCCTCCGCACGGTCACCGGGGGCGCGGTCGGCCCGGTGAACATCTACAACGTGTGGGGCGTGACGTGGGTGGTCGGCATCTACATCACCCCGTACGTCTATCTCATGATCGCCAATGCGTTCCAGCAGTATGACGGCGCGTATGAGGAAGCAGCCCGAACCGCGGGCGTTCCGACCCTGACGGTCCTGACCCGGATCACCGTCCCCCTCCTGCGTCCGGCGATCATGGCCGGCGCCATGCTGGCGTTCATCACAGCCCTGGCCCAGTTCTCCATTCCCGCCATCATCGGGAAAACCGGAAACGTCGACGTCTACACGACGTTGATCTACGACATGCTGCGCAGCTACCCCCGGCAGCTGGACTCCGCCGCTGTGCTGAGTTCCCTGATGGTCGCCGTCACCATGGGGGTGCTGTGGTATCAGCGCCGGTTGCTGCGGCGCAGCTCACGATTCGTCACCATGAGCGGCAAGGGGCTACGCCGTACCCGGCTGTCGCTCGGCCCCTGGCGGTGGCCACTGTTCGTCGGCATCGCTCTCTACGTCCTGATCACCGTCATTCTTCCTGCCTTCGCGCTGCTGAACGTCTCGCTGCGCCGGCACTGGAGCTCGACACTCAGCTTGGAGGGCTTGACCCTCGACAACTTCGCGTGGGTGACGGACGGCTACAACCTGGCCACCGAGTCCATGCTCAACAGCGGCCGACTCAGCGTCATCGGCGCCACCGTCGGAATGCTGTTGTCGGTCCTGATCGCCTACACGGTGGTCCGCAGTCGGTTGAGGGGCCGCGGCGCCCTGGACTATCTCGCCATGTTCCCGTCCGCGATCCCTGCCACGGTGCTGGGTGCGGGCCTGTTGATGATCTACCTCGGACCCCCGATCGCGTTGTACGGCAGCAACATCCTGCTGTTGATCGCCTACGTGGCACACCACCTGCCACAGGGCACCCGAACGGCCACAGCCGCGTTCCACCAAGTCAGCCCAGAGATGGACGAAGCCTCGTACGTCTGTGGCGCGTCCTGGTTGACCACGTTCCGGCGCATCGCCATCCCGCTGATCGGACCCATCGTCGCCGGAGGATGGCTGTTCCTGTTCGTCTTGATGTCGCGTGAACTGTCGGCATCGGTCCTGGTGGCCAGTCCTTCCACGCCCGTGGTCTCGGTCGTGATCCTCGATCTGTGGAGCAACGGATCGGTTCCGCAATTGGCCGCGGTCAGCATGATCGTTCTCGTCTTGTCAGCCATTCTGACGCTCGTTGTACAGCGCGTCGGCAATCACGGGGGCGCGCGCTGAATCAAGCCCGGACGTCATGCCGGGCACCCATGAATTGTCTGCTGAATAGGGCGGCGAAAGCACGCCGCCTTGGAGGTGTACGATGAAGTATCGCCGAGCAGGAACACCGAAATCTCGCTTACTGGCCGCCACCGCACTTGTTTTCGGATTGACGCTGACGGCCTGTGGCGGCGACGACTCGACCAGTGAGACCACCGCCGCCGAAGTTCCCGACGACTGGGACGCCGTGGTCGAGGCAGCGAAAGAAGAAGGATCCGTTCAACTCTATTTCTCGATCGGTCAAGACATCATCGACCACCTGAGCGAAGGATTCAGCGAGAAATACCCGGAGATCGACGTCGAAGTTTATCGCTCGACCGGCGGATCCACCACGCTCATCGAGCGGATGGAGAACGACCTGGCGGCCAACTCGTGGGTTGCTGATGTTGTTGACCTAGCCGCCCCGTTGTGGCTGGAAGATGCCCTGGACAGGGGGATCGTGGCCACCGACGTCACCGTCCCGAACGCCGAGAACTGGGATCCGGAGTACTGGAAGGACGGCACCATGTTGCTGACGCCCACCGTGCTCTGCGTGGCCTACAACACCGATCTGGTCGACCCCGACGACGTGCCGACGACGTGGGAAGAGCTGAACGACAGCCGGTGGAGTGGTCAGCTGGCGATCTTCGAACCACGTCCTGACACCAATTCGCACACCAACCTGTACCAGCTGTTCTTGGAAGAGTTCGGCGAGGATTTCATCACCGATCTCACCGAGTTGGATCCGCGGGTGTGGGACAACGCGAACTCGCTGGCCGAAAGCATAGCCGCCGGCGAATCCGCGATCGGGACCGCCTTCACCCACAAAGCCGAGGATCTGAAAAAGAACGGGGCACCACTGGACTACGTCATGCTCGAACCTGCCCCGACGTTCTTGAACACGACTTTTGTGGCCGCAGATGCTCCGCACCCGAACGCCGCCCGAGTGTTCTTCGACTATGCGATGAGCGAAGAGGGCCAGGAGGCCATTGCCGGCGACAGGCAAGGGCACTCGGTCTTGGACATTCCGAGCGCGCTCGAGAACCCCGACGAAATGTACGTGCCCGACGTCCACGATTCGGCTGAGAACTACGACCTGATCATGGAACTACTCGGCCGCTAGGGGAGCGTACTCGATGAGTGAAGCGGAAAAACTGGTCGCGCCGCGCAGCGTAGCGGTGGTGGGTGCATCCGAGCTCGGCGGAAAGAATTACTACGGCGCGCGGGTGATGCGCAATCTCGTCGACTCCGCCGGCGACTTGACGGTCTACGCGGTGAACCCCCGCTACCACGGCCAGCAGGTCATGGGGGCCGACGCCTTCGCCAGGCTGTCGGACATCCCGGAACCACCGGACCTCGTCATCGTCGCCATTCCACCCGCGGCGGTGATCGACGTCCTGGTCGAGGCCGGTGAGCTCGGCGTCAAGACGTGCGTCGTGCTGACCCGGGAGTCCGGCGGTGAGGCCGCCCGCGAACACTTCGAACAACTGGTCCGCGACGTAGCCCGCCGCTACCCGATGCAGGTGATCGGGCCCAATTCGATGGGTGTGCTCTGTGGCACGGCGATGGTCAACGGCAGCTTCGCTTCAGGGGCACATGGCGGCGGGCTGCGGCCCGGCCCGCTGGCCATGATCTCGCAGAGCGGCTCGTCCATCTCGTACCTGCTGCAACTGCTCAGGCACAGCGAGATCGGTTACAGCTGGCTCATCAGCACCGGTGACGAAGCGGCGCTGTCGCTGGAGGCGTTGTTCGAGCAGGTCGTGGAAGACCCTGAAACGCAGGTGGTCCTGCTCTTCGTCGAAGGAGTCACCGACGGCGCACGGTTCCGCCGAGCTGCGCTGCGGGCCCGCACGCTGGGCAAACCGGTGATCATGCTGCAGGTCGGGGTGTCCGCCGCGGGTCGCGAGGCGGTACACACGCATACCGGCCGGCTGGCCGGAGTTGAGACGGCGTTCGAGGCAGTCGCCGGCGAAACCGGCATCGTGCGGGTCTCGAGTTTCGAGCGGCTCTACGACGTCGCGACCGCGATGGTCGATCAGGCCCTGCCGCGCAAGGACCGCGCGCACACCCGGCGGGCCCTGGTCGTCACCACGTCCGGAGGCGCCGGAGCCTACACGGCCGATCACCTCAGCAACCTGGGATGGAGCCTCCCTCCGCTGTCCGGCGACCTTCGGCAGGAGATCGAAACGATCTCGGGTCAGTACGGGCTCCAGAATCCGGTCGACGTCACCGGGACGTGGGCCCAGCCGGACATGCTGCCGTCGATCCTGCGCGCAGCGGCCGCGGATTCCACGTTCGATACGTTGCTCATCGCCAGCGGCGCAGGAGGATCGCTCGCCCTCGGCGTGGCCGAAGCTCTGGCGGCGGTACGTGCCGAGATCCCTCAGGAGCTGTACGTCGGCTGGGTCGGGATGAGCGCCGAGGTGGCTGAAGTCCTGGCGCGGGCTCGGATCAGCGCCTTCCCCGACCCGGCTCGGGCGGTCCATGCTGCCGAGGCCGGGGCGAGATTCCGCCAAGACCAGCGGGACGTCACCGCAGCATCCGAGGTGTTGGAGCTGCTTTCCACCCGTCCAGCTGATCAGCCCCAGTCCCCTGGTCACGACACCACGACGTGGACCGCCGGCAGGACCCTGGCGGCCTTGGCCTCCGCCGGCCTGCCGTGCGCCCCCGGCGCGCTGTCCGAGGGCTTGGACCTGCGCGAAGTCAAGAAGCTCGCCGCGGAAGTCGGCTATCCGCTGGCCATCAAGCTGGACTCGCCGGCGCTGAGTCACAAGACGGACCAGGGCGGGGTGGCGATCGGGATCACCGATGCCGAACAGTTGGAGGTCCAGTTCGGCCGGCTCGCTGACATCGCCAAGCGCAACGAGCTGGCCGCACCTCGGATCCTCGTTCAGCGAATGACCGACGGCATCGAAGTTCTCGTCGGTCTCAAACGCGATCCCGCCTTCGGACTGCTGCTCGTCCTCGGCGTCGGCGGCACCCAGGCCGAACTCTTCCCGGCCGTGAACGCCGCCGTTCTCCCCACGGTCTCCAGCAGGATCGCGGCGATGATCGATTCACATCCGGTCCTGAGT
>NZ_DAHVQP010000024.1:0-9816 GCF_027317685.1 Saccharomonospora sp. | reverse complement strand
TACCTCGTTGACCGCTGCGACCATCGCGTGCCACACCGCCGTCATGTCCTGTTCGGCCCATCCGGGGTGAGGTCTGCGGACCTCGGTGGCGTGCCGGGCCACCGCGACCTCGCGACCGGTCTCGTCGAAGACGACGGCCTTGATCAGCGAGGTTCCGGCGTCGACCGCGATCGCCGACATCCAGCCTCCTCGTGCGAACGGTCTCGGGGGACTCCAGCACAACCCGCAACCTCGCACCGGGCAAGAGCGGCGAGCCGAACTCACAGCGTTCCTGTGCGCTTCCCCTGTGAAATATGTCCGGTAAAGACCGCTGTTTTCCCTGGTAGAGTGGCTTGTCAGTCACTTGGCCCGGCCAGGACTTCACATTTTTTCACAGCTTCGGCGGCCGTCATCGGTCGCTGGTACCGGTCGTGAGGGGCAAGGACGGTATGAACAGTGCGATCCGGGCACAGCGACGTGCGCTCATCCGGGAACGGGTACGCGCCGACGGTTTCGTGCGTGCCTCCGCCCTCGCCGAGGAATTCGGTGTGAGCGTGATGACCATCCACCGAGATCTGGACGCGCTCCAGGCCCAGGGGTGGCTGGCGCGGGTGCGCGGAGGCGCGACGTCGGTGCCGTCGAGGACGTTCCACGGTGACATCGCTCAGCGCAGGTCGGCGATGGCCCCCGCCAAGCGGGCACTGGCTCGCGCCGCCGCGAGTCTCGTTCGCCCGGGTGACACCGTGATGCTCGATGAGAGCACCACCTGTCTCCACCTCGCCGAACGGTTCGCCGAGCGCGCGCCGTTGACCGTCATCACCTACTTCCAGCCCGTGGTGACGATGCTGGCGGGGGTCCCCGGGATCACGCTCATCGCGCTCGGCGGCGAGTACTTCCCCGCCTACGACGCCTTTCTCGGGCTCTACACGGCCGAGGGGGTGGCCAAGGTCAGGGCCGACACCGTGTTCATGTCCACCACGGCCATCGCGCGCAACCGGTGTTATCACCAGTCGCAGGCCACCGTGCAGGTCAAGCGCGTGATGATGACGTCGGCTTCGCGACGCGTCCTGATGGTCGACCACACCAAGTTCACCCGCCAGGGACTGTATGCGCTGGCGCCTCTGACCGACTTCGATCTGGTGCTGGTGGACGACGGTCTCTCCGCCGTCGAGCAACGGCGGATTCGGGACAGCGGGGCCACATTGACCGTCGTGCCACTGCGATCGTGACTGTGCGGACACCGTGCAGACACACTGTGTAGCGTTCGTCAACAGTCTCGCGGCTTTTGTCACCGTTCGCGATGTGTGGTGGACTCGCCACACGGTGCTGGGTAACGTCGAATCCTGACAACCGAAACGCACAACCGGATATCGCGGCTGACGGAGCCGAAGCGGGAGAGTCCCCGTGATCTCGGCGGGGCACCGAAGGAGCAAATTCCCCACAATCTCTCAGGTACAGCCACCGCTTTCGGCGAGGCCACTCTGGAAAGCAGGCGAGAAGTACAGCCTCACCCAAGGTGTAAGCCGCGCGTTACGCGCGGTGAAACTCTCAGGTGCCCATGACAGAGGGGGAGTTCCCGGTACGGGGCGGGTATGCCTCGGGTACAGCGAGAAGGAGCTCCCATGTCCGTATCATCCGCGTCGTCCGCCTCACCGTCGTCGGACGAACCGACGGTGACACCCTTTTCGGGCCGACACATCGGTCCGGGGTCTTCCGAACAGGCCAAGATGGTGGCCGAATGCGGGTTCGGCAGCCTGGACGCTCTCCTGGCGGCCGCCGTGCCCACCGCCATCCGTAGCCAGGACGGCCTCCGACTTCCCCCGGCAGCGTCCGAACAACAGGCCATCGCCGAGTTGCGGGAACTGGCCCGCAAGAACCGGCCCATGACCCAGATGATCGGCCTCGGCTACTACGACACCGTCACCCCCGCCGTGATCCGCCGCAACGTGCTGGAAAACCCGGCCTGGTACACGGCGTACACGCCGTACCAGCCGGAGATCTCGCAGGGACGGCTGGAGGCGCTGCTGAACTTCCAGACGATGGTCTCCGACCTCACCGGGCTGACCACGGCGAACGCCTCCCTGCTCGACGAGGGCACCGCCGTCGCGGAGGCCACGATGCTCATGCGGCGGGTGTCGAAGGCGTCTTCGAACACGGTGGTGGTGGACTCCGAGTGCCTGCCACAGACCATCGCGGTGGTGCGCACACGAGCGCAGCAGATGGGCATTGACGTCGACGTCCGGGATCTGTCGCAGGGACTGCCGGAGGAGTTCTTCGGTGTCGTCGTGCAGTACCCGGGTGTCTCGGGTGTGTTGCGGGAGCCGGACTTCTACCACCGGATCGGCGAAGCCGCGAAGGCGGCCAAGGCGCTGTACTGCATGGCCGCAGACCTGCTCGCCCTCACCCTGCTCACCCCGCCCGGAGAGTTCGGGGCCGATGTTGCCGCGGGCACCACGCAGCGGTTCGGGGTGCCGTTGGGCTACGGCGGACCGCACGCGGGGTACCTCGCCGTGAGGTCGGGGTTGGAGCGGTCGCTGCCGGGCAGGCTCGTCGGTGTCTCCATCGACGCGGCGGGCGCGCCCGCCTACCGGCTCGCGCTGCAGACCCGGGAGCAGCACATCCGCCGGGAGAAGGCCACCAGCAACATCTGCACCGCTCAGGTGCTGTTGGCGGTGATGGCGTCGATGTACGCCGTGTACCACGGCCCCGACGGGCTGCGTGGGATCGCCGAGCGGGTGCACGGGCACGCCGCCACGTTGGCCGCGGCGTTGCGGGCCGGGGGCGTGGACGTGGTGCACGAGCATTTCTTCGACACCGTGCTCGCCCGTGTGCCGGGTCGGGCCGACGCGGTGCTGGCCGCCGCGCGGGACGCGGGCATCAACCTCGGCAGGGTGGACGCCGACCACGTGCGGGTGGCGTGTGACGAGGCGACCACCCCGGAGGTGTTGGACGCGGTACTCGGCGCGTTCGGTGTCGAGGCCGCGGCCGAACCCCGGACGGGGTCCGCACTCCTTGAGGGGCTGTCGCGTACGAGCGAGTACCTCACCCACGACGTCTTCCACACGTACCGGTCGGAGACGGCGATGCTGCGCTACCTGCGCAGGCTCGCCGACTCCGACTACGCGCTCGACCGGGGCATGATCCCGCTCGGCTCGTGCACCATGAAGCTCAACGCCACCACGGAGATGGAACCCATCACGTGGCCCGAGTTCACGAACATCCACCCGTTCGCGCCCGCCGAGGACGCCGAGGGCTACCGGGAACTCATCGACCAGCTGTCCCGCTGGTTGGCGGAGGTCACCGGTTACGACAGCGTGTCGCTGCAACCCAACGCGGGCAGTCAGGGTGAGTTGGCGGGACTGCTCGCCATCCAGGCCTACCACCGCGCGAACGGGCAGTCCGAACGGGACGTGTGCCTGATCCCGTCGTCGGCGCACGGCACCAACGCGGCCTCCGCCGTGCTCGCCGGGATGCGGGTCGTGGTGGTCGCGTGCACTTCGGACGGCGATGTGGACCTGGAGGACCTGCGGGCGAAGGCCGACGCCCATCGCGACACGCTCGCCGCGATCATGGTCACCTACCCGTCCACGCACGGCGTGTACGAGAACGGGATCGCCGAACTGGCCGAGATCGTGCACGAGGCGGGTGGCCAGGTCTACGTCGACGGCGCCAACCTCAACGCGCTTCTCGGGATCGCCAAGCCGGGCGAGTTCGGCGGCGACGTCTCGCACCTCAACCTGCACAAGACGTTCTGCATCCCCCACGGCGGTGGAGGACCCGGGGTGGGGCCGGTCGCGGTGCGCGCGCACCTCGCCCCCTACCTGCCGAATCACCCGCTGGCCCCGGAAGCGGGACCGGACACGGGCGTCGGTCCGATCTCGGCTGCCCCGTACGGCTCGGCGTCGATCCTGCCGATCTCGTGGGCGTACGTGCGCATGATGGGCGCGGAAGGACTCACCGAGGCCACCAAGGTCGCGGTGTTGAACGCCAACTACATCGCGGCGCGGCTGGCCCCGCACTACCCGGTGCTCTACACCGGCCGCAACGGGCTCGTGGCGCACGAGTGCATCCTCGACCTGCGCGAGTTGACCAAACAGACCGGCGTCACCGTGGACGACGTGGCCAAGCGACTCGTCGACTACGGCTTCCACGCTCCCACCATGTCGTTCCCCGTGGCGGGCACCCTCATGGTCGAACCCACCGAGAGCGAGGACTTGGCCGAGCTCGACCGGTTCTGTGAGGCGATGATCGCCATCCGCCGGGAGATCGACGCGGTCGCCGCCGGGACGTGGTCCGTGGAGGACAGTCCGCTGCGCAACGCGCCGCACACCGCCGAACAGCTCGTCGGGCAGTGGTCCCTGCCGTACGACCGGCGTACCGCCGTGTATCCCGGAAACACTACGCCGAAGGGCAAGTACTGGCCGCCGGTGCGGCGCATCGAGAGCGCCTACGGCGACCGCAACCTGGTCTGCTCCTGCCCGCCCGTCTCCTCCTACGAAAGCGCAGGTGCCTCCTCGTGACCGAGACGACCCTGAAAAAGACTCCACTGCATGCCGTGCACGCCGAGTACGGCGCGTCGTTCACCGACTTCGCCGGCTGGTCGATGCCCGTGCGGTACTCCAGCGAACTCGCCGAGCACCGTGCGGTGAGAGAGGCGGCGGGCCAATTCGACCTGTCCCACATGGGCGAGATCGAGGTGACTGGTGCCAAGGCCGCACAGGCACTGGACTACGCATTGGTCGGGAACCTGTCCACCCTCAAGGTCGGGCGTGCACGCTACACGATGCTGTGTGACACCGACGGGGGAGTGCTCGACGATCTCGTCGTCTACCGGTTGTCCGAACAGCGTTACCTCGTCGTCGCCAACGCGGGCAACACCGCCGTCGTGGCCGACGCGCTACGTGAACGCGCCGGGACGTTCGACGTCGAGGTCGTCGACGCGAGCGAGCGGACCGCACTGATCGCGGTGCAAGGACCCGCCTCCGCCGCGATCGTGGCGGAGGCGACCGGTGCCGACCCGGATTCCCTGCGGTACTTCGCGAGCATGCCAGCCGCCGTCGACGGCACCGACGTGCTGCTCGCTCGCACGGGTTACACCGGTGAGGACGGCTTCGAACTGTTCGTCGACGCCGAGGCCGCGGTGCCCACCTGGCGACGCATCGCCGAGGCCGGTGCCTCGCACGGGCTCTCACCGGCGGGTTTGGCGTGCCGCGACACGCTGCGGCTGGAAGCCGGCATGCCGCTGTACGGCAACGAGTTGAGTAGGGAACTCACACCCTTCCACGCGGGGCTCGGCCGGACTGTGAAGTTCGACAAGCCGGGTGATTTCGTCGGGCGTACTGCGCTGGAGAACAAACGCGACCCCGAGAAAGTGTTGGTCGGACTGCGTGGCGAAGGGCGCCGTGCTCCCCGACACTCCTATCGTGTCCTCAACGGCGACGATGTGGTCGGTGAGGTCACCAGCGGCGTGTTGTCGCCCACACTGGGCTATCCGATCGCGATGGCCTACGTCACGCCCGAGGTCGCCGAGCCCGGTACCACCCTCGCGGTGGACATCCGGGGGCGCGCCACCCCGGTCGATGTCGTGTCCCTGCCCTTCTACCAGCGTCCTTCCACTTCGAAAGGCTGAAATCGTTGTCGACGAACATTCCTCAGGACCTCCGCTACAGCAACGAGCACGAATGGGTGCGTACCGACGGCGACAGTGTGGTGACGGTCGGTGTGACCGCTTTCGCCGCTGAGTCACTCGGCGACGTGGTGTTCGTCCAGCTCCCCGAGGCAGGTAGTAACGTCACAGCGGGTGAGGTGTGCGGCGAGATCGAGTCGACCAAGTCCGTCAGCGAGTTGTACTCGCCGGTGACCGGGGAGGTCGTCGAGCTCAACGAGTCCGTCGTGGACTCGCCCGAGACCGTCAACTCCGATCCCTACGACGCGGGTTGGTTGTTCAAGGTCCGCACCGAGTCGGTACCGGACCTGCTGGACGCCGAAGCCTATGCCGCACTGATTCAGGAGGGCTGACATGAACTCGTTCGACGCCGACCTTGCCACGGTGGACCCGGAGGTCGCCGAGGCGGTGGCGGCCGAGCTGGACCGGCAGCAGTCGACGCTGGAGATGATCGCGTCGGAGAACTTCGCGCCCGCCGGCGTGTTGGAGGCGCAGGGTTCGGTACTGACCAACAAGTACGCCGAGGGTTACCCGGGACGGCGTTACTACGGTGGCTGCGAGCACGTCGATGTCGTCGAAACCCTCGCCATCGAGCGCGCCAAGGCTCTGTTCGGCGCCGAGCACGCGAACGTGCAGCCGCATTCCGGTGCGCAGGCCAACGCCGCCGCCATGGTGGCTCTGCTGGAGCCCGGTGACACCATCCTGGGTCTCGACCTCGCCCACGGTGGTCACCTCACCCACGGCATGAAGATTAACTTCTCCGGCAGGCTCTACAACGTGGTCGCCTACCACGTCGACCGCGAGACCGGCCGAGTGGACATGGCCGAGGTCGAGCGTCTGGCGACCGAGAACAAGCCCAAGCTGATCATCGCGGGTTGGTCGGCCTACCCCCGCCAGCTCGACTTCGCCGAGTTCCGGCGTATCGCCGACTCGGTGGGGGCCAAGCTCATGGTGGACATGGCTCACTTCGCCGGCCTCGTGGCGGCGGGCCTGCACCCGAACCCCGTGCCGTATGCCGACGTCGTGACCACCACCACGCACAAGACGCTCGGTGGGCCGCGCGGTGGGATCATCCTGTCCAGGCAGGAGTACGCCAAGAAGATCAACTCGGCGGTGTTCCCTGGGCAGCAGGGTGGGCCCCTCGAACACGTCATCGCGGGTAAGGCCGTGGCGTTGAAGATCGCCGCCGGCGAGGAGTTCCGCGAGCGGCAGCAGCGAGTCCTCGAAGGGGCCAAGATCCTCGCCGAGCGACTGTCGGCGTCCGACTGTGTCTCCGCCGGTGTGCGAGTGCTGACCGGGGGCACCGACGTGCACCTGGTGCTCGTGGACCTGGTGAACTCTGAGCTGGACGGCAAGCAGGCCGAGGACCGGTTGCACGACATCGGCATCACGGTGAACCGCAACGCCGTTCCGTTCGACCCGCGTCCGCCGATGGTGACCTCGGGTCTGCGTATCGGCACCCCGGCACTGGCGACACGCGGTTTCGGTGCCGACGACTTCACCGAGGTCGCCGACATCATCGCCCGCGCGCTGCAGCCGGACTTCGACAGCGCCACTCTGGAGGACCTGCGCTCTCGCGTGGCGGTGTTGGCCAAGAAGCACCCGCTCTACGAGAACAAGGGCTGAGTCGAAGTCGCCGGGCGCGAACGCTTCGGCCCGCGCCCGGCGACCCATCGTGTCCGCAGATTATGTAGCCGTGTCCGCAGTCTGCGTCGTTGTGTCCGCAGCCCGCGTACATCCAGAAACGATGCTCGCCGATACACCAGCGATCACCGTGCCTATGGGGCAGCCGCGGCCACGAGATCAGGAGACCACTCGGGCGATGATGAGGCCGTCGTAGCCCTTGCTGCCCACGGTCTGGATCGCGGTGGCGTCCAGGCGAGGTTCGGTACGCAGGAGCTCGACCGTCTCCCGCACGCCACGGACCGACGGGTCGTCGTTGTCGGCGTCGATCACCGCTCCGCCGCGCACCACGTTGTCCACCACGATCACGCTGCCCGGCTTGCCGAGATCCAACGCCCAACGAACGTAGTGCGGATTGTTCACCTTGTCCGCGTCGATGAACGTCAGGTCGAACGGCTCGTTGGTCGGAAGTGTGGGCAGAATGTCCAACGCCTTCCCGAGACGGATGTCCACGCGGGACGACAGGCCCGCCCGTTCGACGTTGCTGCGGGCCACTTCGGCGTGGGTGGTGTCGGCTTCGAGAGTGACGAGCTGCCCGTCATCGGGTAGGGCCCGCGCGAGCCAGATGGTGGAGTAGCCGCCGAGTGTGCCGACCTCCAGGATTCTGCGGGCGTCGACCATCCGAGCCAACAGATGTAGCAGTTTCCCCTGGTTGGGGGCTACCGCGATGTCGGGAAGGCCGGCCTGCGCGCACGCCTGCTGCGTGGCATCGAGAACATCGTCGTGCGGGGCGAGTTGCTCCTGGAAGTACTCGTCGACCGCTGTCCATCGGTCCTGGTGCATAGCCAGAGCCTAGCCCCGACATACGTGGAGTGCGGATACGACGACGCAACCTGCGGACACGGCGGTTGTGGGTCAGTCGGTTGTGGCGTCGGCTTCGAGTTCGTCGTTGGGGTGGCCTGCTTGGATCACGGCGTCGCGTAGAGCGGCTCGCAGCCGTCCCACGTCAAGGGAGGTCAGCACGGCGGCCTCGCCTGGCGGCGCGATGAGCACGACTCGGCCCGCGTTGACGAACACGGTGAGCTCCCGGCGTCGCCCGGCCAGATCACGGCAGGGGACAGCCCACTCGTCTCGTGCGCTCACGTCGCCCCCTTCATCGTGTTCCGGGGACGACTGTAGTCGCAAATATCATCCCACGTGATCGATTTGGGCGGATTCGTCGACGTGTTTGCCCTGGTGCCGCTGTGGTCTGACCCGAGTGAGCGCGACGAAAGTCGTGAATGCGGCCGCGGCCGCCACCGCCATGACGGCGGCCATGCCCAGTGCCGAATCGCCGCCGAGGAGACCGACGATCGGGGAGGTGCAGCCGCCGGTGAGGAATTGCACCAGCCCCAGCAACGCCGATGCCGATCCGGCCGAACGGGGATGGTCGGCCAGGGCGAGTGTCGTCGCGTTGGGGGTGACCATGCCGACCGAGGAAACGGTGACGAACAGCGGTATGAGCAGAACCGGGAACTCCGCCCGTGATATCGCGGCCACCACGAGGCCGACCACACCGGTCAGCAACAGCGCCAGGCCGGTGCGGAGGAGCGTCCTCGGGGCGAAGCGGCTCACCAGCCTTCCGTTGAGCTGACCGGTGAGCACGAGTCCGACCCCGTTCAGCGCGAACACGAATCCATATTCGGAGGCGGAGAGTCCGTAGTGCTGTTGGAAGACGAACGGTGATCCGGAGATGTAGGCGAACATCACCGAGAACGCGAGCCCGATGGTGACCGCGTATCCGACGAAGACGCGGTCGCGCAGTAGTCCGACGTAGGTGCCGATGATGTCCCGCGGCTGGGCGGATCGGCGCTGTGGTTTCGGCAGGGTCTCCGGAAGCGCGAAGGCCGCGACGACGAGCAGTGTCACGCCGAACGCCGTGAGGGCGACGAAGATCCCACGCCAGGAGGTCCAGCGCAGCAGTTGTCCGCCGAGTACGGGCGCGAGGATGGGTGCCGCGCCGGTGACCAGCATCAGGGTGGAGAAGAACCGTGCCATCGCGACGCCGGAGAACAGGTCGCGGACGGCTGCTCGGGCGATCACCATGCCTGCGGCCGCGCCGAGCGCCTGTGCCGCACGCGCGGCGATCAGGATGGGAAGTGTGGGACTGAGGGTCGCCGCCACCGATGCCGCGGTGAAGATCGTGACGCCGATGAGAAGCGGTGTACGCCTGCCGAAGGAGTCGGAGAGCGGACCCGCGACCAGTTGTCCTATGCCGAGGCCGAGGAGGAAGACGGCGAGGGTGAGCTGCAACTGTGCGTCGGTGGAGCGCAGATCGGCCGCCATCGCCGGCAGGGCGGGGAGGTACATGTCGATGGACAAAGGGCCGAAGGCGGTCAGGCCGCCGAGGACCAGCGCGTAGCGCGCGGTGCGAGGAGGTCGAGAGGTCGGCCCCGGTGGGGTCGAGTGGGTGGATGTCGTCGTCCGAACCTCGTTCACCGCCGTGCGCGCGGCCACCCGACCTCCCGAGTTCGTTGTGATCGCTGGTACCGACCAGACACAACCGACGA
>NZ_DAHVQP010000049.1:0-43687 GCF_027317685.1 Saccharomonospora sp. | reverse complement strand
GGTCACGGTCGAGGTGCTGGACGTCGACATGGACCGCGAGCGCGTGTCCCTGTCGCTGAAGGCCACCCAGGAAGACCCGTGGCGTCAGTTCGCCCGCACCCACGCCATCGGCCAGATCGTGCCGGGCAAGGTCACCAAGCTCGTGCCGTTCGGTGCGTTCGTCCGCGTCGAGGAGGGCATCGAGGGCCTGGTGCACATCTCGGAGCTGGCCGAGCGCCACGTCGAGATCCCCGAGCAGGTCGTGCAGGTCGGCACCGAGGTCATGGTCAAGGTCATCGACATCGACCTCGAGCGTCGCCGCATCTCGCTGTCGCTCAAGCAGGCCAACGAGGGGTACAGCCCGGACGCCGAGTTCGACCCCACGCAGTACGGCATGGCGGCCGAGTACGACGAGCACGGCAACTACATCTACCCCGAGGGCTTCGACCCCGACACGCAGGAGTGGCAGGAAGGCTACGAGAAGCAGCGTGAGGAGTGGGAGCGGCAGTACGCCGAGGCGCACGCTCGCTACGAGAAGCACATGCGCCAGGTCGCGGAGGCCCAGAAGGCCAACGCCGCTGCCGCCGCCGCTGAGGGTGCTGCCGAGGGCGGCGACTCCGGCTACGGCTCGGAGGGCGCTGAGCAGGAGCGTTCGGGTGGCACACTCGCCAGCGACGAGCAGCTCGCGGCCCTGCGCGAGAAGCTGTCGGGCGGCGCGTGAGATAACGCCTGAACCGATGTAAGCCTGTGAGTCATGGCCCCGGTCCGTACGGACCGGGGCCATGTGCTTTTCAGGGCGGACGGGCGAGTGATTGAATGCCGGTCATGCTGCGAGTGGGGTTGACAGGCGGGATCGGAGCGGGGAAGTCGACGGTCGCCGCGCGACTGGCTGAGCTCGGCGCGGTGGTGATCGACGCGGACGCGATCGCCCGGGAGGTCGTGGAACCGGGCACGGAGGGACTGGCCGAACTCGTAGCCGCCTTCGGGGACGACATCCTGACCACGGAAGGCACCCTGGACCGTCCCGCGCTAGCGGCGAAGGCGTTCGCCGACGACGAAGCTCGCCGGAGACTCAACGCCATCATGCACCCCCGCATCGGGGCGCGGACGGCGGAGCTGTTCGACGCAGCGCCCCCCGACGCGATCGTGGTGCACGACGTACCGCTGTTGGTGGAGAACAACCTCGCGCCCGCCTACCACCTCGTGCTCGTCGTGGACGCCGACGAGGAGGTGCGCGTGCGCCGGCTCGTCTCGTCACGCGGCATGACGGAACAGGACGCCCGTGCTCGCATCGCGGCGCAGGCCACCACCGAACAACGACGTGCCGTGGCCGACGTGTGGTTGGACAACAGTGGAGACCCACGTACGCTGCTCGACCAGGTCGACGCTCTGTGGACCGACCGACTGGTGCCCTACGAGGCCAACATCCGACTGCGCAAGCCCCGTCCGGCGGCACCGCCGAAACTGGTGCCGGCCGATCCGACGTGGCCCGCACAGGCCGCACGGATACTGCCGAGACTGCGCAACGCGGCCGGGAACACCGCACTGCGTGTCGACCACATCGGCTCGACGGCGATTCCGGATCTCCCGGCCAAGGACGTCCTGGACTTCCAGATCGTCGTGCCGACGCTGTCCGACGCCGACGCGCTCGCGACCCCGCTCACCGAAGCCGGATTCGTCCGCAATGACGAGCACGCGTGGTACGACGAACCGCTCGGCGACGAGGACAGGTGGGACAAACGCGTGCACACCGGTGCCGATCCCGGCCGCCCGGTGAACCTGCACGTACGTGCGGTGGACAGCCCGGCGTGGCGACGGGCGCTGCTGTTTCGGGACTGGATGCGCGAACATCCCGACGAGGTCGCGGTCTACGCCGAACTGAAACAGCGGCTCGCACGCGAACACGCCGCGGACGGCGACACCGTGGAGTACACCGCGGAGAAGCAGTCGTGGATCAACGCCGCGTTCGACCGGGCGGAGGAGTGGGCGGCCCGCACGGGCTGGACACCCGACACCGCAAGCTGAGCAACCCCGTTCGTCCGGTACGGGTGCCCCACGTATCGAGCGGGGGCACATCCTCCGCCAGCCGTGTCACCGTGGGATGCGGGGCTATCCGGCCGGTGGATGCCGACGCCATGTCGTCGGCATACCGAGATCGGCCAGCCAGCGGAGCAGGTCGTAGCCATGGGCGGCGAGGGCTGCCACGGTGCGGTAGGTGCGTTCCAGGGCGGTACGGGCCTGTTCCCGGGTGAGCAGACCGGCGGTGGTGGCCTCCAACAGTTCGTCGGTGTCCAGCACGGTCACCGACCTGCCGGTGCGTACCGCTAGATCGAGGTAGAGGTCGGTGGTGAGCCACACGTCGTCGTGCACGTCGATGGTGACGACGTCGAGGTAGAAATCCTGGTCACGTTCGTGGCCGGGGGAGAACCAGAAATCCGTGATCCGCAACCCCAGGTCGGGAAGCAACCAGGACTCGAGATAGTGGAACTGGGCACGGCCGGGCGTGGGCCTGGCCATGTAGAGACCGAACGGTTCCACGCGGTACTCCTCGACGGACCGCGCGATGCCCTTCGGGTCGATGTTGACGCCCGCGGACACGTCGAACCGCTCGCGCTTCGGCGGATGGAGGGCCATGCCCGCCTATCTTGGTCCATCGACCTCTCTGGTTCACGGGCGGTGGAGCCTTGTCGACGGAAGCCGAGGAGTTCCCGGCCAGTCTGCCGCGAAACGCGGTGGGGTCTGTGAAACATCGAGCGCGGACCCCGAACACGGACGAAGGTCGAAAGCTCAGATTCCTCGCCTCGCCCAGCCCCATGATCGCTCGGGGCCCTCGTCCCCAAAACATGCTCAACCGAACATATCAACGCATGTTAGTTTGACTTCATGAGCGATGACCGGTGTGAGCTGTTGTGCATCGACCTCGAGCACGCCGAGGGCCTGCGTACGACGCTTCCCGAGACCGACACGCTGCAGGCCAGGGCGGAGCGCTTGCGCGCGTTGGGTGAACCGACCCGGCTGCGGATCGCGTATGCCCTGCACGCGGGAGCCGAACTGTGCGTGTGCGATCTGGCCTGGATCGTCGGTTCGTCACAAGGCCTGGTGTCCCATCACCTGCGTCAGTTACGCGCGGCCGGACTGGTGACCTCGCGTCGGGACGGCAAGCTGGTGATGTACCGGCTCACGCCCATCGCCGACCGGATGTTGTCGGCGAGCACCGCGCCCGAGATGGAGGCGGACCCGGTATGAGCGCGGGTCGCTGCGACGCTGATCACCCATCACACAGGAGGAGCTAGCGGTGGCGACCACGGCTCTGACGCTTTATCTGGTGTATCTGGCGACCGCCTTCGGGCTGCGCAGTCTGCTGCAGTACCGGCGCACCGGCTCGACCGGCTTCCACGGTGTGAGCGGCCGCCCCGGATCGCTGGAATGGTGCGGCGGCGCACTGTTCGTCCTGGCTCTGCTGCTCGGCCTCCTCGGACCCGTGCTGCAGCTGTTCGACATCCTCGATCCCGTGCGCTCGCTCGACGCCACCCCGATCGCGGTCGGGGGGCTGGTCCTTACGCTCGTCGGGATCACCGCGACCCTGGCCGCCCAACGGGACATGGGAGTCTCCTGGCGCATCGGCGTCGAGCAGACCGAGGTCACCGACCTCGTCGTCAACGGCGCCTACGCCTGGGTTCGCAACCCCGTCTTCACCGCCGTGATCGCCACCGGGGCAGGCCTGGCCCTGATGACACCCAACCCCGTCGCCCTCACCGCGTTGGTGGCACTCGTGATCGCCATCGAAATCCAGGTCCGCGCGGTCGAGGAGCCGTACCTGCTCCGCACCCACGGTCAGCGTTACCGTGACTACGCCGCGCGAACCGGCCGTTTCGTACCCCGCATCGGCCGGCTGGGCACGACCACAACCTCCCCCAACGGGTAAGACCTTCCCGCGACGAAGCCCCGGTCACGGCGAGTGCCGTGTGGAGTAGGCGCGTGAGGACCCGCGGTCACACCGGCCTGGTCATGGTGCGAGGAACGGATGGTCGAAATGGTGCCCTGGTGGGCTTCCGGTCACGTGTGGCGGTGTGGACGCCGGAGGCTCCCGACGAGCGGACCAGCTCGAACCGGGGCGTCGTCACGTACCCGACGGTGGGAGCCAACGGTGGCGGACGACGCTGTCAGAGTTTGCGCATACCCTGGTTGACGTGGCATTCGCGACCGAACACCCCGTACTCGCGCACTCAGAATTCCGGCCGGTCTCCGAGATCCCTCGGTCGGACGGTCGGTTCAAGGTGGTCAGTGACTACGAGCCCGCCGGCGACCAGCCCGCGGCCATCGACGAACTCGAACGCAGGATCAAAGCGGGCGAAAAGCACGTCGTTCTCCTCGGCGCCACCGGTACGGGCAAGTCCGCGACCACGGCGTGGCTGATCGAACGGCTCCAGCGACCCACTCTCGTGATGGCCCACAACAAGACGCTGGCCGCCCAGCTCGCCAACGAACTGCGCGAATTCTTCCCGCACAACGCGGTGGAGTACTTCGTCAGCTACTACGACTACTACCAGCCCGAGGCGTACGTCCCCCAGACCGACACCTACATCGAGAAGGACTCCTCGATCAACGACGACGTGGAGCGGCTTCGCCACTCGGCGACGATGAACCTGCTGTCCCGCCGCGACGTCATCGTGGTGTCCAGCGTGTCCTGCATCTACGGCCTCGGCACACCGCAGTCCTACCTCGACCGCTCGACACGTCTCGCCGTGGGTGAGGAGGTGGACCGCGACACGTTCCTGCGTGCGCTCGTGGACGTGCAGTACACCCGCAACGACCTCGCGTTCGAGCGGGGCACCTTCCGGGTCCGCGGCGACACGGTGGAGATCATCCCGGCGTACGAGGAGCTCGCTATCCGGGTGGAGTTCTTCGGCGACGAGATCGACAAGCTGTACTACCTGCACCCGTTGACCGGCGACATCGTCAGGGAAGTCGACGAGGTGCGGATCTTCCCGGCCACCCACTACGTCGCGAGCCCCGAACGCATGGAGAAGGCCATCCGCGGTATCGAGGTCGAACTCGAGGAACAGCTCGCGAAGCTGGAGAAGCAGGGCAAGCTGTTGGAGGCGCAGCGCCTGCGGATGCGCACCACCTACGACATCGAGATGATGCGGCAGGTCGGATTCTGCTCGGGCATCGAGAACTACTCGCGGCACATCGATGGTCGAGAACCCGGCTCGGCTCCGGCCACGTTGCTCGACTACTTCCCCGAGGACTTCCTGCTGGTCATCGACGAGTCACACGTAACGGTGCCGCAGATCGGTGGCATGTACGAGGGCGACGCCTCGCGTAAGCGCACCCTGGTGGAGCACGGTTTCCGTCTGCCCAGCGCCCTGGACAACCGGCCGTTGACCTGGGAGGAGTTCTCCGACCGGATCGGCCAGACCGTGTACCTGTCGGCGACCCCGGGCCCGTACGAGATGGGACAGACGGGCGGTGAGTTCGTCGAACAGGTCATCCGGCCCACCGGCCTGGTGGATCCGGAGGTGGTCGTCAAACCCACCGAGGGGCAGATCGACGACCTGGTGCACGAGATCCGGGTGCGCGCCGAGAAGGACGAGCGCGTGTTGGTCACCACGCTGACCAAGAAGATGGCCGAGGATCTCACTGACTATCTGCTCGAACTCGGCATTCGGGTGCGATACCTGCACTCGGAGGTCGACACCCTTCGCAGGGTGGAGTTGCTGCGGCAGCTGAGGTCCGGCGACTTCGACGTGCTGGTGGGCATCAACCTACTGCGTGAGGGGCTCGACCTGCCCGAGGTGTCGCTCGTGGCGATCCTCGACGCGGACAAGGAGGGTTTCCTCCGCAGTAGCACGTCACTGATCCAGACGATCGGTCGTGCGGCCCGAAACGTGTCGGGCCAGGTGCATATGTACGCCGACACGGTCACCGACTCGATGCAGTACGCCATCGACGAGACCAACCGTCGCCGCGCGAAGCAGATCGCGTACAACGAGGAACGCGGCATCGATCCCCAGCCCCTGCGGAAGAAGATCGCCGACATCCTCGACCGCGTCTACACCGAGGCCGAGGACTCCGAGCAGGAGATCGAGGTCGGAGGGTCCGGGCGCAACGCCTCGCGGGGCAAGAAGCCGGAGCAGGGCGATTGGGCCCGTAGCTCCGGTGTTCTCGCCGACCGCGATGTGAGCAGCATGCCGAGAGCGGAACTCGCCGACCTCATCCAACAGTTGACCGACCAGATGATGCAGGCCGCCCGGGACCTGCAGTTCGAACTGGCTGCTCGGCTGCGCGACGAGATCTCCGAGCTGAAGAAGGAACTGCGCGGGATGGACGAGGCGGGAGTGCAGTGACGCCGGCGACGGCGTGAACCGTCATTCGACGCTCGGGTCGGGCTGCAGTAGCCCGAACAGGTTCCCTTCGGGGTCACGGCAGTAAGCAGTCCACCCGAGCCCGGTGATGGCGCGTCTCGACGCCACGACACTGCCACCCGCCTGTTCGATCTCGCGGATCTGCAGGTCCAGGTCCTCGACCTCCATCGTGACGGGGAAGGCGTTCACACTCGCGTCGGGATCGGGCATCGGTCCCTTCCGCTGGGCCAAGCCACCGTCGATACCAGGACCTTCGCCGGTCATGATCAGCCAGTACGGGTGTGCTCCCGAACGCTCGAACGTCCAGCCGAACACGGTCGTATAGAACGTGATCGCGCGTTCGGGTTCGCTGGCGTGGATTTCGAAGTGAACCGGTCGAGGCATGGGGCCCCTCCTCGGGTATGCGTGCTGGGCGAGTAGGTCGGCAACGAAGCTTGAGTGCAGAAATTGTCGCCCGCCTCCAGCATACTTGCCATCTGCCTGGAAGGAGCTGCTGTGATGGCACAAGGCGTGCAGGTGACGTTCGATGCCGCCGATCCTCGGAGGTTGTCCGAGTTCTGGGCGTTGGCGCTGGACTACGAAGTGCAGTCCCCGGCCGAGGGGGTCGAGTCGCGGGAGGCGTTCGGTGTGGGTATCGGGTGGCCGCGTGTTCGGTGGGGCGCGTGGTCAGCGGTGGTCGACCCCAGCGGAAAGGGACCGCGAGTGTTCTTCCGACGGGTTCCCGAGGTGAAGAGGGCGAAAAACCGTGTGCACCTGGACATCGACGTCAGCGGTCACACCACCGGAACCGAAGGGTGGCGGAAGGTCAGGGACAAGGCCGACATGCTGGTGGCCGCGGGCGCCACGGTGGTGTGTGAGGTCGACGAGCCGCTCGGCCGGTGCTTGGTGATGCGCGACCCGGAGGGCAACGAGTTCTGCCTCCAGTGACTTTCCGTACGCGGTGTCGACGTGTCGCCGGGGGCCGGTAGGGCTGCCTTGCCCGCGGAAACAGGGCGCGAGTCGCATCGGTCAGCTGGTGATGTCCTTGGTCGCGAATCGGCGGGCCGCGAGCAGACCGAACACCGTGGCGTACAGGAGCGCCGACAAGATGCCGCTGGCCATGTTCGCCCAGTCGACGTCGGTGGCGATGAGGTCCATCCACGCGAAGGAGAAGTGGGTCGGCAGAAAGTTGCGTAGGTCTCCGAGAGCGGTGATCTGGTCAAGTATCTGCGACAGGATCGACACCAGCACCGTCCCCCCGACCGCCCCGAGCGGGGTGTCGGTGGACACGCTCAACAGCAGGCCCAACGCCGCCACCCACGACAGCTGGACCATGATGTAGCCGGTTCCCAGGGCGATCGCCACGAGACTCCGCCCGAAGGGCACCGAGTCCCCGGTCGGGCTGATCGCCTCGCCCGCGCCGTACCGCACCACGCCGATACCGAGCGCGATCAGCGGTAACAGCACCAGCGTCAACCCTGACAACAGCGCGGAGGCGAGAGCCTTCTGCCGCAACAGTCGATGCCGCGGCACGGGGATGGCGAGCAGATATTTCAGGCTCGACCAGGACGCCTCACTGGCGACCGTGTCGCCGAAATACAGGGCGACGATCATCGGCAACAGGAACGAGCCCGAGACGAACAATGCGACCACGACGAAGTTGGACGCGCTCGCCGTGGCCAGGTCGATGAAGGCGCCGGAACGGCGATTCGGGTCCGCGTCGCCGATCTCGAAGGCGGCGACCAGGATGAACGGCAACAACGTCACCAGGGCGAGGACCAGCTGGGTCCGGCGTCTGCGGAGCTGTCTACGCAGCTCCACGCCCAGTCGCAGCGTCCGGTTCGCCCGGTAGCCCGCCACCGCGCCGTCGGACCCCACCTCGCCGGTGGTGGCTCCCGCGGCGCTGAGGTCGTCGAGAGCGGCAGGGTCGGTGTGCACGCCCTCGTCGGCGCGGGGTCCGGGCTCGTCGATGTCACTCAACGCTCGGGTTCTCCTTCTCCCACCAGCTGGAGGAACGCATCCTCCAGTCGACGCCGTGGGCCTGCCTGTTCCACCGCCACACCGGCGCGCACGAGGACCGCCACCGCCTCCGAGCGGGGCAGTCCACCCAGATCCGCGTGCACGAGGTCGCCCTCGACGTCCGTCCGGGTCACGCCTTCGAGCTCACGCAGGGCCTCGACGGCGGCGTTCGGGTCGTCCACCCGGAACGTGGCTTCCCCACTCGCGGACACGATGTCGCCGACCTTCCCTGCGGTCACTAGCGAGCCCCGTTGCATCACGACGACGTGGGTGCACGTCTGTTCCACCTCGGAAAGCAGGTGGCTCGACACGAGCACCGTGCGTCCTGTGGCGGCGTAGCGGCGGAGAACCTCGCGCATTTGGTGGATCTGTGGTGGGTCGAGTCCGTTGGTGGGCTCGTCGAGGACGAGAAGGTCCGGTAGGCCGAGCATCGCTTGTGCGATGGCGAGCCGTTGGCGCATGCCCTGGCTGTAGGTGTGCACCCTGCGATGAACGGCGTCGCCGAGTCCGGCGATCTCCAGGGCCTCGTCGAGGTGGGCTTGTTCGATGGGACGTCCCGTCGTCGCCCAGTACAGCCTCAGGTTGTCGGCACCGGACAGATGCGGGAGGAACCCTGAACCCTCCACGAACGAGCCGATACGTGACAACACCGGGGCGCCGGGCGTGATCGTGTGGCCGAACACCGTGATGTCGCCCTCGGTGGGGCGGATGAGCCCCATCAGCATGCGCAGCGTCGTGGTCTTGCCCGCGCCGTTCGGACCGAGCAGGCCGAGTACCTGCCCGCGTTCCACCCGAAACGACAGGTCCTTCACAGCGGTCAGGCCACCGGGGTAGGACTTGGTGAGATCGCGGATGACCAGCGGCGTGTCGACCAGTTCGGGATCGACCTGGTACGAACGTCTACGTCGAAGCGCCGCGACAACGGCCACGGCAGCGGCGGCCACGAGCACGCCGGCGATACCGAGCAGCTGCGCCGTGGGCCAGCCCGAGGTCACCGTGGTGCCGGGCACCACCGGCACCGACAGGGCCGAGTCGCCTGCCAGCGAGATGCGGTAGGCGGCGGGCTCGGTCGGCGTGACATACGCCTGGTCGGTGGTGGTCACGGTCAACTGGAGGCTGTGACCCGCTTCCACGGGGCGCACGATGCCCGGCAGGGTGACCGTCACATGAACCGGTGTGCCGTCGGCGGGCAGCTCCGACACCCGGACGGGTGCGACCGCGTTCCCGGGCAAGGTCCGCGTTCCGTTGGGGTTGACGTCGTACAACTTGACGAACAGCACCGCGTCACGATCCCGGGCCCCGTCGGTGGCCGCCGCGACGTTCAGCGTGACCGTCGAAGCCCCGGTGATCAGCAGTCGCGAGTCCACCGGTTCGGAGGTGAACGTCGCCGACTGTCCCGGCGGGTCCACGGTGAACAGTACCGACAACCGGGACGAGTTCGTGAGTACGCTGTTGAGACCGGGTATGCCGCTCACCGCGGCGGGCGTGGCGCCCGGGGGACGGTGGGCCACTTGTTCGTCGCCGTGGAGTACGACTCCCTCTCTCGGCGTGGAGTTGGACCCCAGTCCTGGGTAGGTGGCCGCTTCCAGGGTGCGGACGGACGGCGTGCCGTTGGTGCGCAGCGCCCCTTGTACGTCGTAGGCGAAGCGCGCGCCGGGGTCTTCACCCTCACCGGCGAGGTGGTACTGGAGGAAATCGCCGATGGTGGAGCGCAGCTGTGAACCCGGTACACCACCGTCGTGGCCGCCGGTGTACCAGACGACCGACACCTCGCCGCCCGCCTCAGAGATCTGACGGGCGTTGGCGTCGGCCTGTTCGAGACCGAACAGCGTGTCCGACACACCCTGCACCAGCATCGTCGGCACGGTGACGTTCTGTGTGACGGACACGGGAGAGACCCGTCGGAGCAGTGCCAGGGTCTCCTCGGACGCGACACCGTCGGTGGCCACGTCGATGTAGGCGGCACACACCTGCTCGGTGAATCGGCCGCACGCACCGGGCTCGGCGTCCGGAGATTCAGGAGAGCGCTGTCCCGCGGAGGGCAGGCCCGAGCCCGAGGTGCCCGCGCCGGTGGTCGCGTCCGTGCCCTCCTGCGGTTCGTCCCCCGGTTCGGGTGCCTCCGCACCCGGAGCGCCGGGTCGCGCGGGCCCGAGCCCGGCGGAGAACAGCGAGCCCGCCCACGCCTGTTTGAACACACCGCCTTCGGAGAACGCGCCGGGCGCGGGTGTGTCGTCGTCGACGGACCCCGGTGTTCCGGCGTTGGGCAGCAACGCCTGTGCCAGGTCGTTGTAGGTCATGACGGGGGCGATGGCGTCGACCCGCTCGTCACTGCCTGCCGACAGCAGGGCGAGAGCGCCGCCGTAGGACGCACCCGTGATGCCCACCCGGGGATCACCGTCCTCGTCGAGCAGCACCTCCGGCTGGTCGGCCAGGTAGTCGATGAGCTGGGAGGCGTCGGCGACCTCGTAGTCGGGGTCGTTCAACGCGATCTCGCCCGTGCTGCGGCCGAAGCCCCGCGCCGTGTACGTCATCACGACGAAACCCCGGTCGGCGAGTTCGCTCGCCTCGCGGGAGACACTGTTCTTGTCGCCACCGAACCCGTGCGGCAGCAGAACAGCCGGTGCGGGCGTCTCGCTCGGAACGTACATCGTGGCGTCGAGCTGCACGCGCTCCTCGGAACCCGGCGAGGCGACCACGTCGATGATGGCCTCGTGAGTGGTGTAGCCGGGCTCCTCGTCGCCGTCATCGGACCACAGCAGGAAACCTGTGATCAGGACCGCGGCCACGACCAGCAGGACCAGCGGACGCACGCGGTTGCCGCGAGCGAACAAGGTTCGGGGCACGGTTGTCCACACTATTGGGCATTTCCTGAGAGTTTGTTCCGGGTTGCCGGAATGAAACCGGCTGGTTCTCTTGTGTGAGGGATCTTACGTGCCGCGTACCGGTGACTCTTGTGACGGCCACTGGTCATTCACCGTTGCAGCCGTCAAGATAGGACCCGTTCGTGGAGGGGAGTATTCCTTCGCGGCGGCGTCGTCAACACGGTTGTCTCGTCTCGACACCCGGCGCCGTCGGCCGGCGGACGCCGGTGGGAGAGACCTCCGGTAATGGCCACTACGCGCTGACCGGAGGTTGGCTTACATGAACGTGCCCGTGTGGGTGTGGATCGCCACGGTCGGAGGTCTGCTCCTCCTCATCGCGGCGGATTTGATGATCGTGGATCGGAAGCCGCACCGGGTGACCGCCGGTGAGGCGGCCAGGTGGGTGATCTTCTACGTCTCCTGCGCCGTGTTGTTCGGTATCGGTGTCTGGGTGCTGGCGGGACACGACCCGGGTGTCGAGTTCTTCACCGGGTACATCACCGAGTACTCGTTGTCCATCGACAACCTGTTCATCTTCATGGTGATCATGGCATCGTTCCGGGTGCCCGCGATCCACCAGCACCGCGTACTGCTGATCGGCATTCTGCTGGCCCTGGTGATGCGTGCGGCGTTCATCGCCGTCGGGGCCGTTCTGATCGCGAAGTTCGTCTGGATCTTCTTCCTGTTCGGGGCCTTCCTCGTGTGGACCGCCATCAACATGGTCCGGAGCAAGGACGAGGACGAGGAGTACAGTGAGAACGCCGTGACCCGGTGGGTGCGCCGGTTCTTTCCCGTCACCCCGGACTACGTCGGTCACAAGATGATCGTCAAGCAGGACGGCAAGCGTTATCTGACGCCGATGTTCGTGGTGATCGTGGCGATCGGCAGCGCCGACTTGTTGTTCGCCGTGGACTCCATCCCCGCCATCTTCGGCATCACCCAGGACGCGTATCTGGTGTTCACCGCGAACGCATTCGCTCTCATGGGGTTGCGCCAGCTGTACTTCCTGCTCGGTGGTCTGGTGGCGAAGCTGGTCTATCTGTCCTACGGCCTGGCGATCATCCTCGGCTTCATCGGTGCCAAGTTGGTGCTGCACGCGCTGCACGAGTACGACGTCACCCCGTCGTGGCTGGTGATCAACAACTGGATGTCGTTGGGTGTGATCGCCGTGGTCTTGACCGTCACCACCGTCGCGAGTCTCATCAAATCCAAGCGGGATCCCAACGCCGTGAGCGCGTTGAATCTCCAGGCGGAGGCGCCCGCGAAGGCTGATCGGGAGCCATCCCACGACGGATGAACCGTTACCTTGGCTAATTAGTTGGGTTAAGCTTTGAGGTCATGCGCCCCACAGACCTTCACCGTGTGACCGTTCCCGGACGTCCCGCGTTTCGGGGCGAGCTGCTGCTGACCGCAGTGTCTCGCCCCGACCCGGAGGCGAACAGCTATCGGAGTTCCCTTGTGCGACTCGAACCGGGGGAAACCGTCGCGTGGACCCACGGTGAACGGGACACCGCGCCCGTGATCTCACCCAACGGACGCTGGGTGGCGTTTCTTCGCGCGGTCGGCGAGCAGGCGCCGCAGCTGCACGTCATGCCGACGTTCGGGGGCGAGCCCCGCCGCCTCACCGACCTGCCACTGGGCGCCGGTGCACCGGTGTGGGCACCGGACTCGATCCGGATCGCTTTCACCGCGCGCGTCCCGGAGTCCGGCCGGTACGGCACCGCCACGGGTTCGGACGGCGAGAAGCTGGGAGCCGACAACGAACCTCCCCGACGTATCACCCGCCGCGATTACCGGTTCGACGGCGAGGGCTTCGTCCGCGACCGGCCAAGCCGCCTGTTCGTCGTCGATGTCGAAGCGACCACCGAGGCCGAGGAACCGACGCCTTTGACGGACGACACGGCCTCCGTCAAGGACCCTGCTTGGACACCCGATGGCACCGGTGTGATCGTCGTGGCACCACGCGACTGGGACGCGCGCGAGAGCTTGCATGACGATCTCTACCTCGTCCCGGCCGGTGGGGGTGAGCCTCGGCTGATCGTGCGCTGCCCCGGCACCGCGGCACATCCCGCGGTCTGCGACGACGGCACCGTGTTCTTCTACGGCACCGCCTTCGAGGGCCAGAACTCGGTGGCACGTAACACGGGGCTGTGGGCGACCACTCTCGGGGAAGGCGGAGACGACGAGGGCGGTACCGCGCCGCGCAGGCTGACGGACGCCGAATCCGTCGACTGCGATACAGCGGCCGGCCCACCCGCGCCGAGGGACGACGACGTGCTGATCGCCGTACGCAACCGAGGCGCGGTGGAACTGCGGAGCGTGCCTCGGACCAGCGCCGGGGCGGCCCTGTCCACGCTGCCCCTGGTGACGGGGCAGCGAGCGGCCGTGCGGTCGTTCGTCACCGATGGCGATCGGATCGCCGTGGTGCAGGCCGGGCCGACGGACACCGGAGAGGTCCTCCTCGTCGACGGCGATGGTTCCGTACGTACGCTCACCGACTTCTCGGAGTCCCTGCGCAAAATCGGGATCAGGCCGGTGGAGGAGGTCACGGCGACGGCGCCCGACGGATATCCCGTGCACGGCTGGGTGGCGTTGCCCGAGGGTGAGGGTCCGCACCCAGTGCTGCTTCTGGTGCACGGCGGCCCCTTCACACAATACGAGTGGAGCCTGTTCGACGAGGCCCAAGTCTACGCCTCGGCCGGATACCTCGTGGTGCTGACCAACCCGCGTGGTTCGGCGGGGTACGGGGAGGCGCACGGGCAGGCCGTCGTGGGCGGGCTCGGCACCGTCGACGCCGACGATCTGCTGGCGATGCTCGACGCTGTTCTGGAACGTCCGGACGCCGACGCCGAACGTGTCGGTGTGATGGGCGGTTCCTACGGCGGATTCATGACCGGGTGGCTCGTGGCGCACCACGGGCACCGGTTCCGGGCTGCTTGGAGTGAACGTGCCGTCAACGCGTGGGATTCGTTCACCGGCAGTTCGGACATCGGCTGGTGGTTCGCGGGCGCCTACGTGGGGGACGACCCGGACGAGCAGCGTCGACGCAGTCCGCTGACCTACGCCGATCGGATCACGATCCCGTTCGCGATCGCTCATTCCGAACAGGACTGGCGGTGCCCACTCGAGCAGGCGCAGCGCATGTTCGTCGCGTTGAAGGCCGCGGGAACCGAGACCGAGATGCTCCTCTTCCCGGGAGAGGGGCACGAGTTGACCCGTTCGGGACAGCCCCGCCACCGGGTCCAGCGGTTCGAGGCCGTGCTGGAGTGGTGGCAGCGACACCTGCCGGTCAGTTGATCATCAGGTAATTCAGTTCCTCACACACCCGCGACAGCGGCACGTCGAGGCCCGGGTGGTCGAGGGGCAGCAGAACATCGGGAGAATTCGGGAGCGCGCCACCGGCGGGCGGGTCCCACAGACACACCGCCGGTTCGCCCCCGTCCATCGACGAGCGGTACCAGACGCCGTCGAGGTCCTGATAAGCGGCGCGGATGGCCCGGGCCCACGCCTGCGTGATCTTCTTCGGCCCGCTGGAGATCTCCTGGGACGCGCCGACCCTCGTCGGCCACAGCCCGCACAGGTCCAAAAGCCGCAGAGTGCGGGCCGGGCGAACGACCACGAGGTGGGGGCCCCGCGTCTTACGGTCGACCGTCGACGTCGTCTGGTACACCTCGGCGATGCTCGTACGCACGGACAACCCGAAGTACAGCACCCCGTTTTGTGGGTCGGTGACCATTTCGCCGTGCCGAGGCTGTTGCGGGTCGAAACGTCCGTGTGGCAAAGGCCCCGTGTAACGGAAGGTGTCCCAGTTCTGGGGGTGCCTGCCGTAGGCGGTGTACACCCTGACGAGCCTGGTCGCCGGGTGGAGCGCGACGATGTCCTCGGTTGGGCGCAGTGTGTTGATCAGTACGGCCCGCGATGGTGGCCGGGGCAGTCTTGCCATGAACCGTGACTAACCGATCTGGTGTGCGGGATCAGATGGGCGTGCCGAGTGTGGCCGCCAGCTGGGCCACGATCTCGGGGTCGCCACCGGCGAGCAGCCACTGTCTGGGCGTGGCGGGCTTGCCGTTGATCACCAGGTCGGGCTGGGGGGTGCTCATGAAGGCCGCGATCACGAGGACGGGCTGATCCTCCGGCACGGCACGGAGCACGGCGTCGAGTCCGGGAAGCACACCGCTGGGCGTGAACTGCCAGTTCGGCAGCCGCCATCCTCCCTGCGCCTTCCAACCCGTGAGCCGCCGCTCCTTCAGCCGGTGTCGGATCCGGCTGTCGTCGACGCCGAGCAGCGCCGCCGCCTCTCCCACGGTGAGGGCGGATTCCGCCAGCACCGCGTGCGCGGCGACCGTACGAGCACGGTAGTCCCGTTCGTCCTCGCTCTGGTGGGACAGGTCGAGTCCCACGTCCTCCAGTGCGGCCTGCTGGTCGGAGGAGAAGTACTGTGACGGGTTGGGGTTCGGCGGCGTCAGCCGCCGGGCGGCGTCCTCGACCAGCGCCAAGAACTCGGAGGGCTTCACATTGAGCCCCGCCTTGGCCAGAACGTTCTCGAGCGCGATGGTCGTCATACGCATAGATTAGCCCGGATGTGCGGATTCGTGCGCTTTGCAGCCACGAATCTTCAGAAATTCACCGGAATCGACACATTACGCACAAGAACCAACACGCATTGTAGTGGCCCGACCAGTGTCCCCGCACGGCGCTACTCTGTCCAGGCCTTCCGCACCCATTCCTATCACCCTGCCGGTCGCCGACTAGTGTCGGTGCACGTGGGAAATGCGATCGACAGTGTCTCCTGGGTCCTCGTCCGGGACCGCAGACTGCTGGCCGTGCGAACACGGGGAAAGGACAAATTCTATCTGCCGGGAGGAAAACGCGAGGCCGGTGAGAGTGACGTCGAATGTCTGTCCCGGGAGGTCCGTGAGGAACTCGGTGTGGACCTCGATCCTCGCAGTTTCAGCCTCTTCACCGTTCTCGACGAACTGGCCGACGGCTACACCGACGGGCGCAGGGTGCACATGAAGGCGTATACCGCGCGCCACAGCGGTGAACTGACCCCAGGCCGTGAGATCGCCGAGCTCGCATGGCTGACCTCGGCCGAAGCGGACCGCTGTCCGCCCGCGGGCCGTCACGTACTCGGCCTGCTCTCCGAACAGGGACTGCTCGACTGACGGCGGAGGACGCCACGGTCCGCCACAGCCCGCCACGGAAAAGACTTCCAGGACACCGACAGCGGTGAACCGGTGAACGGAGAGGCCCCGGAGTCGGGGCGGGCCGAACACCCGCCCTACCGCTCACCAGCCGCGCTGCCGCCATTCACCGATCTTCGGCCGCTCCGCTCCGAGCGTGGAGTCATCCCCGTGACCCGGATAGAACCACGTGTCGTCGGGCAGCTGTCCGAAGATGCGCTCCTCGACGTCGTTGATCAACGAGGTGAAGTCCTCCGGGGAGTTCGTCTTGCCGACACCTCCCGGGAACAGCGAGTCGCCGGTGAACAGGTGCGGATGGCCGTGCGGGTCCCGATACAGCAGCGCGATCGATCCAGGTGTGTGTCCACGCAGGTGGATGACCTCCAGCGTGATCTCGCCGAAGGTGACGGTGTCACCGTGTTCGACCAGGATGTCCGCAGGCACCGGCAGCGGTTCGGCGTCGGCCGGGTGCGCCACCGTGTCGGCGCCGTAGGCTCCCGCGATCGCGCCGAGCGCCTGCCAGTGGTCGGGGTGCTGGTGAGTCGTGACGATCGTGCGCAGGGACGAGCGGTCGGGGCCGTGTCCCACCAGGTCCGACAGCCTTTCGGGGTCGTTAGCGGCGTCGATCAGCAGCGCCTCGCTGGTGGCCCGGCACACCAGAAGGTAAGCATTGTTGTCCATCGGGCCGACCGACATCTTCGTGATGGTCAGCGCATCCAGTGTGCGCCGTGCGGCGGCGCCACCCGGTTCGACGTGGCCGGTGTAGTCCTCGGTGACGTTCACGGTTCTACGGTAAGGCACTACCTCGCTCCGGCAGCAGCCATGTCGCCATGTCGTCACGCCCGGTCGTCCCTGACTGGCCGACGGCCGTACCGGGGAGTCCCGTCATCTCGGCGTTCTCGGACACGTCACCCGTCTCGTGTCACAAGCTGTCGGCATCGAGCACATCCGGTTCGAAGCGCTGCTTTTTCGGCTGTCGTTTTTCGGTGGCCACGCTGTTCGCGGCGCGGTGGGTCTCGAAGTCCCGGCCCCCGATCCGATCGGACCGATACCCATGGTTAGTGTGCGGTGACCGCATCGAGACCCTGGGGGAGTCCGTGACTGTCGCCACCCTTTCCGGCGCGGCATCCGCGAAGCCACAACGTTCTTCACGCCGCTTCAGCTGGGACGTCATCCGAGTCGTGGCCATCAGTTTCGTCGTGATCGGCCATGTGACCCACCTCGCGTCCCACAGGCCCGGCATCGAGCCCTATCCGGTGATGATCGCCATCCCGTTCGGGACAGCGACGTTGCTGGTGCTGTCCGGCTACTTCATCGCGCCGACGATCCGCAAGAGCAGCAGCGTGGGACGCTGGCTCCGCGGGAGGTTGGCCCGCCTGCTGCCCGCGTACCTGGTCACGGTACTGATCATCTACCTCGTGAGCCGGACCGTCGTCGTGCACTTCAATGGAGCGACTCACCAGGACGGCATAGTCGGGCTGCTGTTCGCCGACCCGATCGTCCCGGCGGATCGCGGCCCGGACGCAGTGGCCCTGTGGCATGTCCCGGACTTCAACGACCTCCTGTTGCACGTGCTGTTGCTGCACGAGTTCAACACCGACTTCTTCCACCGGCTCGACGGTTCGTTCTGGACGATGCCGGTTCAGGTGGCGGTCTTCGTCGGGGCGGCGTTGTTCTGGCGTAGCAGACTGCGTCATCGACTGAGCGCGCCCACGGTGCTGTGGGGAGTGACCGCCCTGTCGGTCGTGTCACAGCCGCTCGCCGCGCTGTGGCTGACCCTGCCCACCGCGACGGGGCTGTACCACGCGCACCTGTTCGCGGCGGGCGTCGCGATCTATCTGTGGCAGCACGATCGTCTTTCCCGCACACACCTTGTGTTGTTGTTGGGTTCGACGGTCTTGCTCCACGCCTTCCGCACCGGGACGACGCTCTCGGTGATCGCGTTCACGTTGATTCTCGTGGCGATGTGTCTGGCGACGCGAGGTCGGGACTGGGACCGGCTGCCCGTGCTGCGGATGCTGCGCCGACCGATCTCTTGGCTGGCCGGCATCAGCTATGGCCTGTACCTCGTGCACCAGCGACTGGGGGAGGTGCTCGCACGGGCGCTCAGCGAGGCCGGGGTGTCGCCGTGGTGGTTACGCTTGTCGATAGTGGTCGGAGCCGCCGTCGTCGCGGCCTGGCTGCTCACCGTTCTCGTCGAACGGCCGGCACAACGAGTGTTGACCCGGCGGCGTCGCCGCAGCACCGAGGATGACCCTGCCGCCGCGTCCGCCGCTGTTGTCGGTGGTGGGACCTAGCATGGGCGGAACCGACGTGTTCGGCGTTCCACACACCAGTTGAAGGGATCTCGGGTGGTTGATCGCCTTGTAATCCGCGGTGCTCGTGAGCACAATCTACGCGGCGTTGATCTCGATCTGCCCAGGGACAGTTTGATCGTGTTCACCGGACTGTCCGGGTCCGGTAAGTCGAGCCTGGCGTTCGACACCATCTTCGCGGAAGGCCAGCGGCGCTATGTGGAGTCGCTGTCGGCGTACGCGCGGCAGTTCCTGGGACAGATGGACAAGCCGGACGTCGAGTTTATCGAGGGACTGTCGCCGGCTGTGTCGATCGACCAGAAGTCCACGTCCCGTAACCCGCGCTCGACCGTCGGCACGATCACCGAGGTCTACGACTACCTGCGCCTGCTCTACGCGCGTGCGGGCAAACCGCACTGCCCGCGGTGTGGTGAGCCGATCAGCAAACAGACGCCGCAGCAGATCGTCGACCAGGTCCTGGAACTGGAGCAGGGCACGCGGTTCCAGGTGATCGCCCCGGTCGTGCGGGGACGCAAAGGCGAATACGTCGACCTGTTCACGAACCTGCAACAGCAGGGCTATGCGCGCGTCCGGGTCGACGGCACCGTCTACCCGCTCTCCGAACCTCCGAAGCTGAAGAAGCAGGAGAAGCACGACATCGGCGTGGTCGTCGACCGGCTGACGGTCAAGGCCAGCGCCAGGCAACGGCTCACTGACTCGGTCGAGACCGCGCTGCGGTTGGCCGACGGCCTGGTCGAGCTGGAGTTCGTGGACCTGTCCGAGAATGACCCACACCGCATCCGGGGATTCTCGGAGAACCTCGCGTGCCCCAACGGACACGCGCTGCAGATCGAGGACTTCGAACCACGCTCGTTCTCATTCAACGCGCCCTACGGTGCCTGCCCCGAGTGCACCGGCATCGGCGTCCGCAAGGAGGTCGACCCCGAGATGGTGGTGCCCGACGACGAGTTGTCGCTCGCGGAGGGCGCCATCGCCCCTTGGTCTGGGGGACAGAGCGCGGAGTACTTCCAGCGCCTGCTCGAATCGCTGTCGACCACGCTCGGGTTCCGAATGGACACTCCGTGGCGCAAACTGCCCGCGAAGGTGCAGAAAGCGATTCTGCACGGCGTCGACGAACAGGTGCATGTCCAGTACCGCAACCGATACGGACGGCAGCGTTCCTATTACGCCGCGTTCGAGGGCGTGATCCCGTTCGTGGAGCGACGTCACGAACAGACGGAATCCGAGTGGGCACGCGAGCGCTACGAGGGGTACATGCGGGAAGTGCCGTGCCCGGCGTGTCAGGGAACCAGGCTCAAACCCGAGATCCTCGCCGTCACCCTGGAGCACGAGGAGTACGGGGAACGCTCCATTGCCGAGGTATGCGCGCTCTCGGTCGCCGAGGCGTCGAAGTTCCTGGACGGGCTCAGGCTCGGCCCCAGGGAGGCCATGATCGCCGGTGCCGTGCTCAAGGAGATCCAGGCACGGTTGCACTTCCTGTTGGACGTCGGTCTGGACTATCTCTCCTTGGACCGGGCGGCGGGGACCCTGTCCGGAGGTGAGGCGCAGCGCATCCGGCTGGCCACCCAGATCGGCTCAGGTCTGGTGGGCGTGTTGTACGTGCTCGACGAGCCTTCCATCGGTCTGCACCAGCGGGACAACCACCGGCTCATCGAGACGCTGTCGAAGCTTCGGGACCTCGGCAACACTCTGATCGTCGTCGAACACGACGAGGACACGATCCGCGCCAGCGACTGGGTCGTCGACATCGGCCCGGGCGCGGGACAGCACGGTGGCGAGATCGTGCACAGCGGCACGTTCGAGAAGCTACTTCGCAACGAGAAGTCGCTGACGGGTGACTACCTGGCCGGTCGCAGGGAGATCGCGTTGCCCGCGGGACGCAGGCCGGTCGATCCCAAGCGTCAGCTGACCGTGGTCGGAGCGCGGGAGAACAACCTACGCAACATCGATGTCTCGTTCCCCCTCGGTTGCCTGATCTCGGTCACCGGTGTGTCCGGTTCCGGGAAGTCCACATTGGTCAATGACATCCTGGCCACGGTGTTGGCGAACAAGCTCAACAACGCCAGGCAGGTTCCCGGAAGGCACAAGCGGGTCAACGGCCTTCAGCACGTGGACAAGCTCGTCCGGGTCGATCAGTCCCCCATCGGCCGCACCCCGCGGTCGAACCCCGCGACCTACACCGGGGTGTGGGACCACATCCGCAAATTGTTCGCTTCCACCACCGAGGCGAAGGTGCGGGGATACCAGCCAGGGCGATTCTCGTTCAACGTCAAAGGCGGTCGCTGCGAGGCCTGTGCGGGCGACGGCACGATCAAGATCGAGATGAACTTCCTGCCGGACGTGTACGTGCCGTGCGAAGTCTGCAAAGGCGCTCGCTACAACCGTGAGACCCTGGAGGTCCATTACAAGGGCAAGACGGTCGCCGAGGTCCTCGACATGCCGATCGAGGAGGCCGCGGAGTTCTTCGAACCGATCAGGGCCATCCATCGGCACCTCCAGACACTGGTCGACGTGGGTCTCGGCTATGTCCGTCTGGGACAGCCCGCGCCGACCCTGTCCGGTGGTGAGGCCCAGCGCGTCAAGCTCGCGAGTGAGCTGCAGAAGCGCTCGACGGGTAAGACGGTCTACATCCTCGACGAGCCCACCACGGGGCTTCACTTCGAGGACATCCGCAGGTTGCTCGATGTGATCAACGGCCTCGTCGACAAGGGCAACACGGTCATCGTGATCGAGCACAACCTCGACGTCATCAAGACCTCCGACTGGATCATCGACCTCGGCCCCGAAGGGGGCTCGGGCGGCGGCACCGTCGTGGCGGAAGGCACGCCCGAGCAGGTGGCGGCTACCGAGAGCAGCTACACCGGCCGCTTTCTCGTGCCGCTGCTGCAAGAGGCCTGACCCCGCGGGTTCACGCAGGGGCGTTGGCCGGCTTCCCCTCGGTTTCGGTCGACGACTCGGCATGGTCGTCCAGGAGCGTGTCCTCGTTGAACGGCTCCTGCCCCGACAACACCCGGGACAATTGAGCGCGGTCGAGTTCCTTTGTCCACGACCCGATGAGGACGGTGGCGACGGCGTTGCCGGCGAAGTTGGTGAGCGCACGGGCTTCCGACATGAACCGGTCGATGCCGAGGATGAAACCCACGCCGTCGACGAGTTCCGGACGGTGTGACTGGAGGCCGCCCGCGAGTGTGGCGATGCCCGCGCCGCTGACCCCGGCCGCACCCTTCGACGCGATGATCATAAAGATCAGCAGCGAGATCTGCTCGCCGATACCGAGCGGACTGCCCTGTGCCGTGGCGATGAACAGAGTGGCCATCGTCAGGTAGATCGCGGTGCCGTCCAGGTTGAACGAGTATCCGGTGGGAACCGTGATGCCCACGACGGGTTTGCTGACACCGAGGTGCTCCATCTTCGCGATGAGCCGCGGCAGCGCCGACTCCGACGACGATGTCGACACGATCAGCAGGAACTCGCGTCCGAGGTAGCCCAGCAGCTTGAAGACGTTGACCCGCGCGCCGAGCCACAACACGGCTCCGAGCACGAGGAACACGAACAGCAGGCAGGTGACGTAGAAGCCGATCATGATGACGGCCAGGCTGCGCAGCGCGTCCCATCCGGTTTCGCCGACCACGGCGGCGATCGCGCCGAACGCACCCACCGGGGCCGCCCACATGATCATGGCGAGGATGCGGAACACGAGCCGCTGGATGTGCTCGATGCCGCGCAGGATCGGCGCACCGGTGCGACCCATTTTCTGCAGGGCGAACCCGGCCAACAGGGCCACGAGCAGGGTCTGGAGCACCGAACCGTCGGTGAACGCCGAGACCATGCTTTCGGGGATGATGCCGAGGAGGAAGTCGACCGTTCCCTCGCCGCTTTCCGCGCTCTCCTGCGCCTGTGCCGCGGCCTCCGGGTCGAGCTCCATGCCTTCGCCGGGGTGGAGGACGTTGCCGACCACCAGGCCGATTCCGAGCGCGAAGGTCGACATCAGCAGGAAGTAGCCGACGGCCAGCAGGCCCACCTTGCCCACACTGGCGGCCTTCGCGACGGATCCGATGCCGAGCACGATGGTGCAGAAGATGATGGGGCTGATCATCATCTTGATCAGGGCGACGAAGCCGGTACCCAGTGGCTTGAGTTCCTTCGCCACGTCGGGAAAGGCGAAGCCGACGGTGACACCCAGAACCACCGCGGCGATCACGGCCAGATACAGGTAGTGCATCCGGTCGCGACGCTGTGGCTGCTCCGGCTGCTCTGTAGCCGTGGGCGACGGTTCGGGCAACATTGCCTCCTCGGAGTTCGAGCGACGGTCGGAGACGACTATGGGAATCGACTCCGTTCGGGTCACTGTTGTGTTCATTTCGGTCGCGGATTTCTGTCCGAGGCCGTGTGTTCTCATGAATTGGTGCTTCGCTCGCCCCGTTTCGGCTCGCCCGGCCGGCACGGCCGTAGCTGGAGCCTCGCCAGGCAACTGCTCGCCATGCAACTGGCCGTGGTGATCGTGTTGGTGTTGGGCGGTGCCACGCTCACCTATCTCGATGCCGCTGCCGATGTGGAACAGGAGGCCGCCGAGGAGGCCGTGTCGGTGGCGGTCACCCTCGCCGATTCGTCTGACGTACGCGAGGCGGTGATGTCCTCGGATCCCAGTTCGCGGCTTCAACCGTTCGCCGAGCGGGTCCGTGCCGACACGGGCGTCGGGTTCATCACGATCATGGACCGTGATCGCACCCGGTACACACATCCGGACCCCGAGCGCATCGGCGAGCCGTTCATCGGCAACATCGAGCCCGCTCTGCGCGGACACACGTTCACCGAGACCTACACCGGCACGCTCGGCCCGTCGGTGCGCGCGGTCGCTCCCGTAGCCGTGGACGGTGAGGTGAGCGCACTGGTGGCGGTCGGGATAACCATGGACACGATCTCGACGGAACTCGCGCAACGCATGCCGCCCGTGCTGGGTGTCGCCGCCGGGGTGCTGCTCGTGGGTGCGGCCGGCAGTGTGGCGGTGAGCAACCGCCTGCGTGTGCAGACCCGCGGTGTGGCTCCGGAGGAGTTGAGCCGCATGTTCGACTACTACGAGGCCATCCTCCACTCGGTGCGCGAGGGGCTGGTGCTGGTTGACCGGGACGGGCGGGTCGGGTTGTACAACGACGCCGCGGCCGATCTCCTCGAACTACCGGGCGACGTACGTGGCACCGCGGTGTCCGAGCTCGGCCTCGCGGACGCGCTCGCTCGCACGTTGACGGCGGAAGGGCCGGTGAAGGACGAACTGCACGTGACGGAAACCCGCGTGCTGTTGGTCAACACCGTTCCGGTGTGGTCGCGAGGACGCGCGATGGGCAATGTGGTGACTTTGCGTGATCACACGGAACTGCAATCCCTGACAGGGGAGCTGGACACCGTACGAGGATTCGCCGAGTCGCTGCGGGCCCAGGCGCATGAGTCGGCCAACCGTCTCCACGCGGTGGTGTCGCTCGTCGAGCTCGGTCGTCCTGAGCAGGCGGTGGCGTTGGCCACGGCGGAATTGCATACGGCGCAGGAACTCACCGACAGGGTTCTGGGCGCGGTGTCCGAGCCCGTGCTGGCGGCCTTGTTGTTGGGTAAGTCGAGCGAGGCGGCCGAGCGCGGAGTCGAGCTGGTGGTCACGGACGACACCGTCCTCGACGACACGAGCTCGGCGATCGACTCGCGCGACCTCATCACCGTGCTCGGCAATCTCGTCGACAACGCGGTGGACGCGGCGATCGAAACGGCCGCCGAGCGTGCCCCGACCGTCCGGGTCACGGTGCGGGTCGAGGACGGAGCACTCGTCGCCCGCGTCGCCGACAGCGGGCCGGGTGTCGACCCCGAGGTCGGTTCGCGGATCTTCCGGCGTGGCTGGTCGACCAAGTCGGGCGGGGGGAACACTGGGCGGGGTCTCGGTCTCGCGCTCGTGGGGCAGACTGTGCGTCGGCTCGGTGGAACGGTGACCGTCGCCGATTCCGAGGACGGTGGTGCGGCGTTCGCTGTCCGTATTCCCCTCCCCGCGGCGTAGAAGCGTCGCCTCTCACTCTTTAGGGTTAAGGCGGAGGCGTCGTGGATGATCAGTGTGCTCGTGGTCGAAGACGATCCGGTGGCGGCCGACGCGCACCGGGAATACGTCGAACGGATCGCGGGATTCACGGTCGCGGGTGTCGTGCACTCGGGTGGGGCGGCCGTCCGATTCTGTGAACGGCACCAGGTCGACCTGGTGCTGCTCGACTTCTATCTGCCCGACACACACGGTCTGGCCGTGTGCAGGGCCCTGCGCGCCACCGGGGCCCCGGTGGACGTGATCGCGGTGACGTCGGCGCGGGATCTGTCGGTCGTGAGGGGAGCGGTCTCCGCGGGGGTGGTGCAGTACCTGCTGAAACCCTTCACCTTCGCGACGCTGCGTGGCAAGCTCGACAGTTACGCGCGGTTCCGTGAACGCGCGGCCCGGCCCGGACAGGCCAGTGGTCAGGCGGACATCGATCGTCTTCTGGAGACCCTGCGTGCCCCCGGGCGAGGCCCGTTGCCCAAGGGGATGAGTACCGCGACCCTCGACGCGGTCACCGCTGTCCTCGCGGAATCGAGTGGTGGTCTGTCGGCCTCCGCTGTCGCGGAGGCCACCGGTGTCGCCCGCGTCACCGCTCGCCGCTATCTCGAGTATCTTGCTGATCATGGAATCGTCCGTCGCCGTCCGCACTACGGGACGGTCGGGCGACCGGAAGTCCGGTACGTGCCCGTCGAGCACTCCGATGAGGGGCACGGACAGTCATCTGAGGCACCGTAGTCCCTTGCGGGTGTTGAGGAGGATGCGATGAGTAAGCAGGCAGTGAGCACGACCGCTGCGCCGGCGCCGGTGGCGGTGTACTCGCAGGCTGTGCGTAAGGGCAACATCCTCCAGGTCGCCGGCCAGGTCGGCGTCGACCCCGCGACGGGTGAAGTCGCCGACGGCGGCATCGCGGGTCAGACCCGGCAGGTGTTCGCGAACCTGCGTGCCGTCCTCGAGGCGGCGGGTGCAGATTTCGACGACGTCGTCATGATGCGTGCCTATCTCACCGACACCGCGCACTTCGCGGAGTTCAACGAGGTCTACAACGAGCTCGTCACCGAACTCGGCGCCGAGCCGTACCCGGCCAGGACCACCGTGTACGTCGGCCTGCCCCAGGGGTTGTTGGTGGAGATCGACGCTCTCGCGGTACTGGACTGACCCTGGGGCCGGCCGGACCCGGCCCGGATCTTTTAGTACACGGGCCCGGTGTACTTCTCCCCGGGGCCCTGTCCCGGCGGGTCGGGCACGGCGGAGGCTTCCCGGAACGCTTTCTGCAGCGACTGGAGTCCGTCACGCAGCGGTGCTGCGTGCAGCCCCAGGTATTCGCCCGAGGCCGTGATCAGGCCGGCTAGCGCGGTGATGAGCCTGCGGGCCTCGTCGAGGTCGCGGTGCGGACTGGTGTCCGGGTCCTCGTCGGCGAGGCCGAGCCGCTCGGCGGCGGCGGACATCAACATCACGGCGGCCCTGCTGATGACTTCCACGCTGGGGATGGTGTGTAGTTCCCTGACGTTCGGGGAATCGTCTTCGGGTCCGGAAACGTTGCTATTGATTGAGTCGTCTCGCACGTCTGGTACGATTCCACGTGCGACCAGCCTCCGAGACATCGGGGGCCGCAAGTGGAGCCCCGCTCCCACCCGAGTCACCGCATCAGGTGGCCGGGTCCGGTCACGCGGACCGTGTGTGGCGTTGGTCGCCACGGCGGTCGCGATAGCATCCGAGTTTTGGATGCCGATCGGATCAAGGGCCCCGCACGTGTATGAAAACGTCGGGGCCTGTGGTATGTGGGCACCAGGTCGAGACAGCAGAACGAACGGCACTTGGACCAAGGAGGCCCCATCAGCTCCGAGACGCGCATCAACGAGCGCATCCGTGTCCCCGAGGTTCGCCTCGTGGGGCCGAACGGTGAGCAGGTCGGCATCGTCCGTATCGAGGACGCGCTGCGACTCGCTCAGGAGGCCGATCTCGATCTCGTCGAGGTCGCCCCGCAGGCGCGCCCGCCGGTGGCGAAGCTCATGGACTACGGGAAGTACAAGTACGAAAGTGCTCAGAAGGCCCGTGAGTCCCGCCGCAATCAGCAGCTCACCGTTATCAAGGAACAGAAGCTGCGCCCCAAGATCGACCCGCACGACTACGAGACGAAGAAGGGGCACGTGTCCCGATTCCTCGAGGCGGGGAACAAGGTCAAGGTGACGATCATGTTCCGCGGGCGTGAGCAGTCGAGGCCGGAACTCGGTTTCCGACTGTTGCAGCGGCTCGCAGAGGACGTGTCCGAGTTGGGCTTCATTGAGTCGAAGCCGAAGCAGGACGGCCGTAACATGATCATGGTTTTGGCGCCGCACAAGAACGCCAAGGCGAAGACGAAGACGACAAAGAACGCGGACAGCAGCGGGTCGTGACGTACTGCCGCCCGCATGCCGGGCGGCAGACGGGCGGCGCGGTCGGTAACACCGCAGCATCGCCACAACGCAGCAGCACACCGGTGATCGGTGTGCTGTCGTCTGAAAGAGGGAAGAATGCCGAAGAACAAGTCCCACAGCGGGATGTCGAAGCGCGTCCGCGTGACGGGCAGCGGCAAGATCCGGCGCGAGCAGGCCGGCCGGAGGCATCTGCTGGAGAAGAAGTCGAGCAGGGTGACTCGTAGGCTCGAGGGCACCACCGAGGTCGCGGCCCAGGATGTGCGCCGCGTCAAGCGGCTGCTCGGCCGCTGACCCAGTCCGCCGTAACCACCGGGGCGTTGTGTGCGCCCCCCGACACGACAGGATGGACCCGTGGCACGCGTCAAGCGGGCGGTCAACGCCCAGAAGAAGCGTCGCGCAACTCTCGAACTGGCCAGTGGCTACCGTGGCCAGCGTTCGCGTCTGTACCGCAAGGCCAAGGAGCAGACGCTCCACTCGTTCAACTACTCCTACCGGGACCGTCGGGCCCGCAAGGGTGACTTCCGCCAGCTGTGGATCACTCGGATCAACGCGGCGGCTCGCCAGAACGGCGTCACCTACAACCGCTTCATCCAGGGCCTGAAGGCCGCTGGTGTCGAGGTGGACCGCAAGATTCTCGCGGACCTCGCGGTGAACGACGCCGCCGCCTTCGCCTCGCTCGCCGAGGTGGCGAAGCAGAACCTGTCCTCCGACGCGAAGAAGTCGGCCTGAGCACCGAACACCACCGACCCGGGGATGCCCTGTTCACCCACAGGACACCCCGGGTCGTTGCTGCACGCCGACTGACACGGCGGTCCGAAAGGGCCGCCGCTGGCCGATTCCTCGCCGAGGGTGCTCAGGCGGTGAGGGAAGCGTTGCGGTATGGGCGGGTGCACGAACTGTTCGTCACCGAGGCCGCGGCGCGACGGCACGCCGAACTCGTGGCCGAGGCACCGGCCGTGTCGCTGGTCAACGACAGGGCGGCGGAGTTGCTGTCCGAGACGGTGTCGCCGCAGGGCATCGTGGCGGTGTGCGACACGGTCACGACGGACCTGGCCACCGCGTTGACGGGACAGCCCCGTCTGGTGGCGGTCCTGGTGGACATCGCTGATCCCGGTAACGCGGGGACGGTGTTGAGAGTGGCCGATGCCGCCGGCGCGGATGCGGTGATCTTCGCGGGCTCGTGCGTGGACGTGCACAACGGCAAATGTGTGCGCGCCTCCACCGGAAGTCTGTTCCATCTGCCCGTGGTGGCCGAGCCCGATGTCGGCCGCGTGCTCGACGCCTGTGTGGCGTCGGGACTGACCACGGTCGCCGCACACGGCTACGCCGACGCCGACCTGACCACGGCCGAACAGCTCGACGGGCCCACCGCGTGGCTGTTCGGCAATGAGGCTCACGGGCTACCCCCCGACGTGCTCGCGCAGGCGGACCATGCGGTGCGGGTTCCGTTGTATGGCAAGGCGGAAAGCCTCAATCTCGCTACCGCTGCCGCTGTGTGTCTCTACACCACCGCTGTGCGGCACCGGTCCTGACGGAGGGTGACGGGCGGTCGGCCCGTGCTCTCACATAGAATTTCGCGTGTGAATCGCTGACGTGCGCTCACGCTCGCGTACAGCCCAGTCAACGTGGAGCGGACGTTCGAGGAGCTATGTCCGAAGCCTTGGAGAAGCAGGAGCCCGAGCCGGCCGACAGGGTCGCGCCCGAAACATTGCGGGCGGCCGTCGAGGCGGCCAAGAAGGAGTTCGCGGCAGCTGCGGACCTGGATGCTTTGACGGCGGTGAAGCCGGCGCACTTCGGCGAACAGGCACCGCTGTCGCTCGCCCGCCGGGCGATCGGAGGGCTGCCCAAGGAGCAGAAGGCGGACGCGGGCAAGCGGGTCAACGAGGCGCGGCAGGAAGTGCAGGCGGCGTTCGACGAGCGTCGGGCCGTGTTGCAGGCCGAACGCGACGAACGTGTGCTGCGTGACGAGGCGGTCGACGTGACCTTGCCTTGGGACCGCGTTCCGCGAGGAGCCCAGCACCCCATCAGCACCATCGCCGACCGGATCGCCGACGTGTTCGTGGGTATGGGCTACGAAGTCGCCGAGGGCCCCGAACTCGAGGCGGAGTGGTTCAACTTCGACGCGCTGAACTTCGGTAAGGACCACCCGGCCCGACAGATGGCCGACACGTTCTACGTGGCTCCCGAGGGCTCGAACCTGGTGTTGCGCACCCACACTTCGCCCGTGCAGGCGCGTGCCCTGTTGCACAGAGAGCTCCCGGTGTACATCGTGTGCCCGGGACGGACGTTCCGCACCGACGAGCTGGACGCCACGCACACGCCCGTGTTCCACCAGGTCGAGGGCTTGGCCGTGGACAAGGGGCTGACGATGGCCCACCTGCGCGGCACCTTGGACGCGTTCGCGAAGGCGATGTTCGGCGAGGAGTCCGGTACTCGCTTCCGTCCGCACTTCTTCCCGTTCACCGAGCCGTCCGCAGAGGTGGACGTGTGGTTCCCCGAGAAGAAGGGCGGCCCCGGCTGGGTCGAGTGGGGCGGTTGCGGCATGGTCAACCCCAACGTGTTGCGGGCCTGTGGTGTCGACCCGGAGGTTTACTCCGGTTTCGCCTTCGGCATGGGGTTGGAGCGGACGCTCATGTTCCGCAACGGGATCCCGGACATGCGCGACATGGTGGAGGGGGATGTGCGGTTCACCCTTCCTTTCGGAACGGAGGCGTGAATGACGAACCATTGCGCGGCGCGTCGTTTGCGCCGACCGGGTTGGGCCCCCACCGCGGTTGTTCCCGCGATCGGGGAGGGTGTCCCGCAGGAAACGGAGGCGTGAGACGTCATGCGAGTCCCCGTCAGTTGGCTGAGAGAGCATCTGGAACTCAGCGAGGACGTCACCACCGACGACATCGTCGATGCCTTTGTGCGCCTGGGGGTCGAGGTCGAGGGTGTCGAGTCGGTCGGGCAGGTCTCCGGTCCGCTCGTCATCGGGCGTGTAGTCGAGATCGAAGAGCTCACGCAGTTCAAGAAGCCGATCCGCTATTGCCGGGTCGACGTGGGAGCCCCTGCCGACCCCGAGCAAGGGGAGGAGATCGATCCCACGCGGCCGCCCACGAACGGCATCATCTGTGGCGCTCAGAACTTCGTGGAGGGCGACCTGGTCGTCGTCGCGCTTCCTGGTGCTGTGCTGCCCGGTGGTTTCGAGATCTCTGAGCGCAAAACCTACGGCCATGTCAGCGAGGGCATGATCTGTTCGGCCCGGGAACTGGGGATCGGCGAGGACCACGGCGGCATCCTCGTGTTGCCGTCGGGCACGGCGAGCCCCGGTGACGACGCGCGTGAGGTGCTCGACCTTGAGGACACGGTGTTGGAGTTGGCTCCCACACCGGATCTCGGTCACGCGCTGTCGATTCGTGGGTTAGCCAGGGAGCTGGCGTGCGCGTTCGACGCTCCTTACGGCGATCCCGCCTATGTCGACGTGCCGGAGGGCGAAGGCGACGCGTGGCCTGTCACGATCGAGGATCCGGTGGGCTGCAGCCGTTTCGTGTTGCGTCGTGTCACCGGGTTGGACGCGGGAGCGCCGACGCCGTGGTGGATCCAGCGTCGTCTGTTGCTGGCGGGGATGCGGCCGATCTCCTTGGCCGTGGACATCACGAACTACGTGATGTTGGAACTGGGTCATCCTCTGCACGCTTTCGACACGGGTTCCCTCCAGGGCGGCCTCGTGGTGCGTCGGGCGCGTCCGGGTGAGAAGTTGACCACTTTGGACGATGTCGAGCGCACGCTCGACCCGGACGACGTGGTGATCGCCGATGACAGCGGCGTCGTCTCGTTGGCGGGGGTCATGGGGGGCGCCGGAACCGAGATCCGCGACGACAGCACGGATGTGTTGTTGGAGGCGGCGCACTGGGAGCCGGCGTCCATCAGCAGGACCGCGCGTAGGCACAACCTGTTCTCGGAGGCGGCGAAACGTTTCGAGCGGTTCACCGACCCGGCGTTGTGCGCGGTGGCGATCGAGGTGGCGGCGCGGCTGTTGCGTCGATACGGCGACGGGAGCATCCGTCCCGGGCGCACCGATGAGGGGAGCGTGGAGCCCGCTTCGCCGATCACCATGCCGATCGATTTGCCCGACCAGGTGGCGGGCGTGCGGTTCGACCGCGGTGTCACCGTGCGCAGGTTGACACAGATCGGGTGCAAAGTGTCGGTGGGAACCGGTGACGACGGCACGGCCCTGGTCACCGCGGTACCGCCGAGCTGGCGTGGGGATCTGGGCCAGCCCGCGGACCTCGTGGAGGAGGTGCTGCGGCTGGAGGGGTACGACACGATCCCGTCGGTACTGCCCGCGGCTCCGGCCGGTCGTGGCCTCAACCCTGCACAGCGGCGTCGGCGTGCGATCTCGCGTGCGCTCGCGGAGGCCGGTTACGTCGAGGTCATCCCGTTTCCGTTCGTCTCGGCCTCTGTGTGGAAAGACCTGGGGCTGGACGAGGACGATCCCCGTCGGCGCACGGTCTCGGTGCTGAACCCGCTGGAGGCGGACAAGAACCAGCTGACGACCTCGCTGCTGCCGGGCCTGCTCGAAACGCTCCAGCGCAACCTCTCACGGGGTTTCCGCGACGTCGCGCTGTACCACATCGGCCAGGTAGTGTTGCCGGGACCGGATCAGGTCGCGGCCCCGGATCTCCGAGTGGACCAGCGACCGTCCGAGGAGGAGCTCGCCGCACTGGAGGGCTCGGTTCCGCATCAGCCGTTGCACGTCGCCGTGGTACTCGCCGGTGAACGTCGCCGTTCCGGCTGGTGGGGACGTGGCGAGAACGCGTCGTGGGCCGATGCCATACAGGCTGCGCGCGTGGTAGGTGAGATCTCCTCCGTGGAGTTGGACATCGAGGCGGACGCCTTGATGCCTTGGCATCCCGGTCGGTGTGCCCGTTTGTCGGTCGATGGCCGGACGATCGGACATGCCGGTGAGTTGCACCCCAAGGTGGTGGAAAGGCTCGGGCTGCCGAAGCGGACTTCCGTGATGGAGCTGGACCTCGACGCGATTCCGTTGGTGGAGCGCAGGCCGGCGCCGTCGATCTCGCCTTTCCCGCCGGTGCTGTTGGACGTCGCACTGGTCGTGGACGAGGACGTGCCGTCCGCGGACCTGGCCGCCACGCTGCGTGAGGCCGCCGGTGAACTGGTGGAGGAGGTGTCGCTGTTCGACACCTACACCGGTGAGCAGGTCGGTGAGGGTAAGCGGTCGTTGGCGTACAAGATGCGGTTCCGCGCTCCTGATCGCACGCTCACCGTGGAGGAGGCGACCAAGGCGCGGGACGCTGCGGTGGCCGCGGTCGGCGAGCGTTTCGGCGCGGTGCTGCGGAGCTGACGAGCTGAGGTAAGTGGTCGTGGCTGCCCGTGCGGATTCTCCGGCGGGCAGCCACACCTGTATCGGGCATACCTGTATCGGGCGCGGTTTCGTGTCTTGAACGGCATCTCTGCGTCCGATACGGGCTCGTTGGTCTCGGTCTCGACGCGGCCGGTTCCTCGACTTCCGGACCGCGCCGATGGGTTGCCGCATTTTTCAAGGGCAGTTTCCTAGGACCTCTGCCGGATGCCGTTCGCGGTTCGGCGCGCAGGAAAGTGGTGTCCGAGTGGTGCAGGTGGCGTTTGCGTCACTCATTCCGGTAGCTGCGCTGGTACCGGGCCGTCGATAGTCTCGAACAAGTGAGCGAATGCGAGGGGTGTCCACCCCCCACTTCGTTTGAGCTTGCATGGGGGTGCATAATCACTCGCATGACGGTGAAGGTAGCGGTGGCCGGTGCGACCGGCTATGCGGGCGGTGAGTTGTTGCGGCTTCTGCTCGCGCACCCGGAGGTCAAGATCGGAGCGCTGACCGCCGCCAGTAGCGCGGGAACACTGCTCGGGCAGCACCAGCCGCACTTGGGTCCGCTCGCCGACCGTCGTGTCCAGGAGACCACACCCGAGGTGCTGGCGGGGCATGACGTGGTGTTTCTCGCGTTGCCGCATGGCCATTCAGGTCCCCTTGCGGCGCAATTGGGCGACGACACGTTGGTGATCGACCTCGGCGCCGACCATCGCCTGGTCGATGCCGCTGACTGGCAGCGGTGGTACGGCAGCGAGCACGTCGGTACCTGGCCTTATGGTCTGCCCGAGTTGCCCGGTGGGCGGGACGCGCTGAGGGAGACCAGGCGGATCGCCGTGCCCGGCTGTTTCCCCACCGGCGGTTCTCTCGCGCTGGTTCCCGCGTTCGCTGCCGGGCTGGTTCGGCCGGAGGTCACGATCGTCGCGGTCACGGGTACCTCCGGTGCGGGTAAGAGCCTGAAGCCGCACTTGCTCGGCTCCGAGGTGATGGGTTCGGCCAGCGCCTACGGCGTCGGTGGAGCGCATCGGCACACGCCCGAGTTCGTCCAGAACCTCAGTGCGGTCGCCGGTCAGCGGGTCGCCGTGTCCTTCACCCCCGTTCTCGCGCCGATGCCCCGCGGCATCCTCACCACAGCGAGTGCGCCGTTGGCCGAAGACACCGACCTCGGCGCGGTCAGGGCGGTCTACGAGAAGGCGTACGGCGAAGAGCCCTTCGTCTCGGTCTTGCCGGAGGGGTCGTGGCCCACCACGGCGGCCACCGTGGGGTCGAACATGGTGTCGTTGCAGGTCGCGCTCGACACGGACGCGAACCGACTGGTCGTGGTGGCCGCGCTCGACAATCTCACCAAGGGCACGGCCGGTGGGGCCGTGCAGTCCATGAACATCGCACTGGGGCTGGATGAGGCCACCGGGCTGCCCGTGACGGGAGTCGCGCCATGATTCTGTGCCCCCCGAACGAGGAGGTAGGTGCATGACTGTCACCACTCCACGGGGTTTTCGTGCCGGCGGTGTCGCCGCGGGTCTGAAGGCCAGCGGTAAGAGCGACGTTGCGCTCGTCGTCAACGACGGACCCTCCGACGTCGCCGCCGCCGTGTTCACCACCAACCGGTGCAAGGCCAATCCGGTGTTGTGGAGCGAGCAGGTGCTGGCCGACCGCAGCGCGAAGGCGGTCGTGCTGAACTCCGGTGGCGCCAACTGCTACACCGGATCGGAGGGTTTTCAGACCACACGCGCTTCCGCGGAGCTCGTCGCCGAACGGCTCGGTGCCGAAGCGGACGATGTCGTCGTGTGCTCCACCGGGTTGATCGGGGAACAGCTCCACCGCGGCAAGCTGACCGCCGGTATCGAGGCGGTGGTGGGGCGGCTCTCCGACAACGGTGGGGCCGCGGCGGCCGAGGCGATCATGACTACCGACACGCGCAGCAAACAGGTGGTACGCCAAGGCGCGGGTTATACGGTCGGTGGTATCGCCAAGGGCGCCGGAATGCTCGCGCCCGCTCTGGCCACGATGCTCGTGGTCCTCACCACCGATGCCGACATCGATGCCGACACCGCTGATCGCGCACTACGCGAAGCCACCCATGTGACGTTCGACCGACTCGACTCCGACGGGTGCATGTCCACCAACGACACCGTGTTGTTGATGTGCAGCGGTGCTTCGGGAACCACGCCCGATGCCGACGAGTTCACCGCTTTGCTGACCGACGCCTGCCATGACCTCGCCCAACAGTTGCTCGGCGACGCGGAGGGCTCCGAACACGACATCACCATCGAGGTGGTCAATGCCGCCTCGGAGGACGACGCGCTCGCCGTGGGCAGGGCGATCGCCCGGAGCAACTTGTTCAAGACCGCCGTGTACGGCAAGGACCCGAACTGGGGGCGCATTCTCGCCGCGGTCGGCACCACTGAGGCGGTGTTCGACCCGGGGGCGTTGGATGTCGCCTTCAATGGCGTGTGGATCTGCCGAGGTGGTGAGCCGGGTGAATCCCGGGAGGTCGTCGACCTGTCCGACCGTGCGGTGACCGTGACCGTCGACCTCAAGGCGGGACAGGAATCGGCGACGATCTGGACCAACGATCTGACCCACGCTTACGTTCACGAGAATTCGGCGTATTCAACATGACAGACAAGCCCACCACGGTGCCCGCCGATGACCGACTCGCCACCGCGGCCGAGAAGGCGGGTGTGCTGATCGAAGCGCTGCCCTGGTTGCAGCGCTTCCACGGAGTCACGGTCGTCGTGAAGTACGGCGGAAACGCCATGATCGACGACGAACTGAAGCGTGCCTTCGCGCAGGACATGGTGTTCCTGCGATTGGCGGGATTGCGGCCGGTCGTCGTTCACGGCGGTGGTCCGCAGATCACGGCGATGCTCGACCGGCTCGGCATCCACGGCGAGTTCAAGGGCGGGCTCCGAGTGACGACGCCCGAGACGATGGACATCGTGCGGATGGTGCTGGTCGGGCAGGTCAGTCGAGAACTCGTCGGCCTCATCAACGCGCATGGCCCGTATGCGGTCGGGATCTCGGGGGAGGACGCCCGCCTGTTCACGGCCGAACGTAAATCAGCCACTGTGGACGGTGAGCCCGTCGACGTCGGGCTTGTCGGTGAGGTCGTCGACGTCAACCCCGACGCGGTACTCGACATCGTCAACGCCGGACGCATCCCGGTGGTGTCGACCGTCGCCCCCGACCAGGACGGCGTGGTTCACAACGTCAACGCGGATACCGCGGCGGGAGCCCTCGCCGCCGCGCTGAAAGCCGAGAAGTTGGTCGTGCTGACCGACATCGAGGGACTGTATGCGAACTGGCCGGACCGTTCGTCTCTTGTGGACCGTATCGACGTCGATGGACTCGAACGGCTGCTTCCCGAGTTGTCGAGCGGGATGATCCCGAAGATGGAAGCCTGCCTGCGGGCCATCCGCGGTGGGGTGCGACGTGCACACGTGATCGACGGACGACTCGCTCATTCCGTGTTGCTGGAAGTGTTCACGTCGCGTGGTGTTGGCACCATGGTCGTGCCGGAAGAGGGGGACGGCGATGTCTAATGAGAACGCACAGTCGCGGTGGCAGGCCGCGATGATGAACAACTACGGTGTTCCCCGGCTGAACCTGGTGCGCGGTGAGGGCGCCGTGGTGTGGGACGCCGACGGCCGTCGTTATCTCGACTTCACGACCGGTATCGCGGTCAACGCGCTCGGGCACGCGCATCCTGCGGTGGTGTCGGCCGTGACCCGACAGATCGCCACGATCGGACATACGTCGAACCTGTACATCAACGAACCGTCGCTCGCGCTCGCGGAACGCCTGCTCGACCTCTCCGGGATCGGCAGGGGCAGGGTGCTGTTCTGCAACTCCGGCGCCGAGGCTCTGGAAGCGGCCTTCAAACTGGCGCGCCGCACCGGTAAGCACAAGGTCGTAGCCACCGAAGGCAGCTTCCACGGCCGCACCATGGGTGCGTTGTCGTTGACCGGGCAGCCTGCCAAGCGCGCACCTTTCGAACCGCTCGTGCCCGGCGTCGAGCACGTGCCGTACGGCGATGTCGCCGCATTGCGGAACGTCGTGGACTCCGAGACCGCCGCGTTCTTCGTGGAGCCGGTCCAGGGGGAGAACGGCGTGATCGTGCCTGGCGACGACTATCTGAAGGTCGCCAGGGAGATCACGGCCCGGCACGGCGCCTTGCTGGTGGTCGACGAGGTGCAGACGGGCGTCGGCAGGCTCGGAAGCTGGTTCGGCTATCAGCAGGCCGGCATCGAACCCGACGTGGTGACGCTGGCGAAGGGAATCGGCGGTGGACTCCCCCTCGGCGCGTGTCTGGCGTTCGGTGAGGCCGCCACACTGTTCGAACCGGGGCAGCACGGCACGACGTTCGGTGGCAATCCGGTGTGTTGTGCTGCGGGACTCGCTGTGCTCGACAGCATCGCCACGAACGACTTGTTGGACCACGCCGCCGCTATTGGCAAGGACCTCGTGGCGGGCGTGGAGCGGCTCGGGCACCCACTGGTGCACGAGGTGCGTGGAGCGGGCCTGTTGCTGGGGATCGTGTTGCGCAAGCCGGTGTCGAGCACTGTCGCGGCCGCAGCGCAGCAAGCGGGATTCCTTGTCAATCCCGTCCAGCCCGACGTGGTGCGGCTTGCGCCGCCGTTGGTCGTGAGCAGGGAGCAGGTCGACGCTCTCCTCCGTGCATTGCCCGACGTGCTCGATACCGCCATCGAGAAGGACGATTGATATGCCGCGCCATTTCCTCCGAGACGACGACCTCACACCGCATGAGCAAGCCGAGATACTCGATCTCACGGCCGAATTGAAGGAACAGCCGTACGGTGCTGCTCTGGCCGGACCGAAGTCCGTCGCGGTGATTCTGGAGAAGAACTCGACTCGTACCCGGTTCTCGTTCGAGGTCGGCATCGCCCAGCTGGGCGGACATCCCGTGGTGGTGGACGGGCGCAGCATGCAGCTGGGTCGGGAGGAGACGCTCGGCGACACCGCTCGTGTTCTGTCGCGGTACGTCGATCTCGTTGTGTGGCGCACGTTCGGACAGGAGCGGATCGACGAGTTCGCCGCTGCCGCGACGGTTCCCGTCGTGAACGCGCTCACCGACGAATTCCACCCCTGCCAGATCCTCGCCGATCTGTTCACCGTGCGGGAGCGTAAAGGCACTCTCGCCGGTCTTACACTGACCTACCTCGGCGACGGCGCGAACAACATGGCTCACTCGCTGCTGCTCGGTGGAGTCACGGCCGGCATGCACGTGCGGGTCGCTGCCCCGGAAGGTTTTCACCCGCTTCCCTGGGTGCTCGATGCCGTGGAGAAACGAGCTTCCGAAACCGATGGCAGCGCGACGGTGTTCACCGACCCGCACGCGGCCGTCGACGGGGCCGATGTCGTGACCACCGACGCGTGGACGTCCATGGGACAGGAGAAGGACGGCAAGGACCGTGTGACGCCGTTTCTGCCGTACCAGGTCAACACCGACCTGCTCGCCAGGACCGGCAAGGACACCGTCGTGCTCCACGACCTTCCCGCACACCGTGGGATGGAGATCACTGACGAGGTGATCGACGGGCCCGCCAGTGCGGTGTGGGACGAGGCGGAGAACCGGTTGCACGCCCAAAAGGCGCTTCTGGTGTGGCTGCTGAAGCAGGAGCGACGATGACGACCGACCGGCAACACCGGTCCTCGACCACAGGTGGTATGAACCGGGCGAGGCGGCACGCGCGGATCACCGAGCTGGTGTCCAATATGGCCATCCGAAGCCAAACCGAACTGGCCCGGTTACTGGCCGCCGAAGGCATCGAGGTCACTCAGGCGACTTTGTCCAGGGATCTGGACGAGCTCGGTGCGGTGAAACTCAGGGGCGCTGACTCGGGAGCCCCGGTGTATGTGATTCCCGAGGACGGCAGTCCCGTACGCGGTGTGCAGGGTGGCACGACACGGCTGTCGAGGCTGCTGGCCGAATTCATGGTCTCGGCCGATTCCTCGGGCAATCTCATGGTGCTGCGAACCCCTCCGGGCGCGGCCCAATTCCTGGCCAGCGCCATCGACAGGGCAGCGCTGGACGAGGTCGTCGGCTCCATCGCCGGCGACGACACGATCGCGGTGATCGCCAGGGAACCGTTGACGGGCCAAGAGCTGGCGGAACGGTTCACCGCATTGGCGCAACGGTCGTCGAACGCAGACATGAACGTGAGTGAGGAGAAGGACAATGACTGAGCGGGTGGTGCTCGCATACTCGGGCGGGCTCGACACCTCGGTGGCGATCGGTTGGATCGCCGAGGAGACCGGTGCCGAGGTGGTGGCCGTCGCCGTCGATGTCGGCCAGGGTGGTGAGGACCTGGAGACCATCCGTAAGCGTGCGCTCGACTGTGGTGCTGTCGAAGCCGTCGTCGCCGACGCGAAGGACGAGTTCGCCGAGGAGTACTGCCTCCCGGCGTTGCAGGCCAACGCTCTCTACATGGACCGCTACCCGCTGGTGTCCGCGCTGTCGCGGCCGTTGATCGTCAAGCACCTCGCCGAGGCGGCCAAGTATCACGGCGCCACCACGGTGGCGCACGGCTGCACGGGGAAGGGCAACGACCAGGTGCGTTTCGAGGTGGGTATCGGCGCGCTCGCCCCAGACCTGACCGTGCTCGCGCCCGTGCGTGATTTCGCGTGGACACGTGAGAAGGCCATCGCCTACGCCGAGGAACGTAACCTTCCGATCGACGTCACGAAGTCCTCGCCGTTCTCGATCGACCAGAACGTGTGGGGCCGGGCCGTGGAGACCGGTGTTCTGGAGGACCTCTGGAACGAGCCGCCGAAGGAGGTCTACTCCTATACCCAGGACCCGACTCTCCACTTCCAGGCTCCCGACGAGGTGATCATCACCTTCGACAAGGGCGTCCCCGTCGCCATCGACGGCAAGCAGGTCACGGTCCTGGAGGCCATCCAGGAGATGAACCGCCGGGCCGGGGCGCACGGCATCGGCAGGCTGGACATGGTCGAGGACCGGCTCGTGGGGATCAAGAGCCGGGAAGTCTACGAGGCCCCGGGCGCGATCGCGTTGATCACCGCGCACCAGGAATTGGAGAACGTGACCGTGGAGCGGGATCTCGCCCGCTTCAAGCGCCAGGTGGAGCAGCGCTGGGGCGAGCTCGTCTACGACGGCCTGTGGTTCTCGCCGCTGAAGGAAGCGTTGGACGGCTTCATCGCCAAGGCGCAGGAGCACGTCACCGGTGAGATCCGCATGGTCCTGCACGGCGGCAACGCCATCGTCACGGGACGGCGCAGCGAGGAGTCGCTCTACGACTTCAACCTGGCCACTTACGACGAGGGTGACACGTTCGACCAGTCGCTGGCCAAGGGCTTCGTGCAGCTGTGGGGCCTGCCCAGCAAGATCGCCGCCAAGAGGCAGCAGAGCAAGAACGACTGACACGTCACCACGGAGGCGATGGGCCGCTCGCCACGCTTCGTGCGGGCGAGCGGCCCTGGTCCACGGCGGCACGGGAGGGACACGATGAAGCTGTGGGGTGGTCGGTTCGCGAGCGGGCCGGCCGAGGCGATGGCGGCACTATCCGCATCGACACATTTCGACTGGCGTCTGGCGCCCTACGACATCGCGGGGTCGCGCGCCCACGCTCGTGTGCTGCACCGAGCCGGCCTGCTGACCGACGACGAACTCGAGGCGATGCTCGCGGCGCTCGATCAACTCGCGAAGGATGTCGAGTCGGGAGCGTTCACCCCGACCGTCGCCGACGAGGACGTCCACACCGCGTTGGAACGCGGCCTACTGGAGCGCGCGGGCCCTGAACTCGGTGGGAAACTGCGGGCGGGCCGCTCGCGTAACGACCAGGTGGCCACGCTGTTCCGCATGTGGCTGAGAGATGCCGCGCGCCGTATCACCGCCGACACACTCGACATCGTCGATGCGCTCGTCGAGCAGTCCACTCGGCACCACGACGCCGTACTGCCGGGGCGTACGCACCTGCAACACGCCCAACCTGTGCTGTTGGCCCATCATCTGATGGCTCACGCCCAGGCACTGCTGCGTGATCTGGGCCGGCTCAAGGATTGGGACGCCCGCGCGGCGGAGTCGCCGTACGGCTCGGGTGCGCTTGCCGGTTCGTCATTGGGACTCGATCCCGACGCCGTCGCGCGTGAGTTGGGTTTCCCGACCTCGGTGGAGAACTCGATCGACGGCACGGCGTCCCGTGACTTCGCTGCCGAGTTCTGCTTCGTGTTGGCCATGCTCGGCGTGAACCTGTCCCGAATCGCCGAGGAAGTCATCATCTGGAACACCGCCGAGTTCGGATACGTGACGCTCGACGATGCCTGGGCCACCGGCAGCTCGATCATGCCGCAGAAGAAAAACCCGGACGTGGCCGAGCTCACGCGGGGTAAGGCGGGGCGGTTGATCGGGAACCTCACCGGTCTGCTGGCGACGCTGAAGGCTCAGCCGTTGGCGTATAACCGCGACCTGCAGGAGGACAAGGAACCCGTCTTCGACTCCGTCGAACAGTTGGAACTTCTCTTGCCCGCCATCGCGGGGATGATCGGCACTCTGACTTTCCACACGGATCGGCTCGCCGAGTCTGCTCCGGCGGGTTTCACGCTCGCCACGGACGTCGCGGAATGGCTGGTACGGCAGGGAGTCCCGTTCCGTGCCGCGCACGAGGCCGCGGGCGAGTGCGTGCGAGTGGCCGAGGAGCGCGGTGTCGGTCTGGACGACCTCACCACCGACGAACTGACGGCGATCCATCCCGCGCTCACGCCTGCTGTGCGCGAGGTGCTCACGGTCGAGGGCTCGGTGGCCTCTCGTGATTCTCGGGGTGGGACGGCGCCGGCTCGGGTCTCGGAACAACGGGAACGCCTGGTGGCACGATTGGCCGAGCTGCGCGAGTGGGCTGCACGGTAGTCGGCGCACCCCGGTTACCCTGGGCACGACAGAGCCAGCGAGGGGAGCGTAGTGACGGACGAGATCGCCACGAGCCGGGTATTCCGGCGCGAGTGGCTTGCCATCGATCCTGTCGACCTGGCTCTGAGGCTGCTCGGGTGCGAATTGGAGTCGCGTAGTGATCAGGGCACGGTCCGGGTGCGTCTCGTCGAGGTGGAGGCGTACCGGGGGCTCGATGACCCTGCGTCGCACTGCTACCGCGGCCGTACGCCTCGCAACGAGGTGATGTGGGGTCCTGCCGGGTATCTCTACGTGTATTTCGTCTACGGCATGCACTTCTGCGCCAATGTCGTGGGACTCACCGACGGCGAACCGGGAGCCGTGCTGTTGCGTGCCGGAGAGGTCGTCGAGGGGCAGGAACTGGCCAGGCACAGACGTCCCACCGCTCGGGGCGGCGGGCTCGTCGCCAAGGGGCCGGCCGTGCTGACCTCCGTGCTCGGCCTCGACCGCGCACACAACGGACTCGATCTCACGGACCCCGATTCGCCCGTCCGACTTCTCACCGGTGAGCCGGTCGGTGCGGAATCGATCCGATCGGGTCCGCGTGTGGGAGTCGCCGCTGCCCGGGACGTGCCGTGGCGGTTCTGGATCGCCGGTTCGCCCGCGGTCAGCGCCTATCGGCGTAATACCCGGGTCCGCGCCCGGTCCTGACGAAGTTGTGGCCGTCGATTCAGGGGACGGCGGTTATGTGTATGCCGGTCCCCGCAGCGGTCCACCGTGAAGTGCGGGGAGAATGGAATCGTGAGCGAGCATATTCTTGACGAACTGTCCTGGCGCGGGTTGATCGCGCAGTCCACCGATCTCGACGCGCTGCGACGAGGCCTAGACGGTGGTCCGCTCGCTGTCTATATCGGGTTCGATCCCACCGCGCCCAGCCTGCACGCCGGTCACCTCGTGCAGATGCTCATGCTGCGGCGGTTCCAAAACGCGGGTCATCGGCCCGTGTTGCTCGCGGGCGGTGGTACCGGACTGATCGGCGATCCTCGGGATGTCGGGGAGCGCACGCTCCATTCCGAGGAGCAGGTCCGCGAGTGGGCGGACAGGTTGCGGGGCCAGCTGGCGCGTTTCGTGGATTTCGATCACCCCGATGTGTCGCCGATCGAGGTGAACAACCTCGACTGGCTCGGATCGATGACCGTCCCCACTTTCCTCCGCGAGGTCGGCAAGCATTTCTCCGTCAACACGATGCTGGCGCGAGAGACGGTGAAGCGCAGGCTCGAGGGGGACGGAATCTCCTACACCGAGTTCAGCTACATGCTGTTGCAGGCCACCGATTACCGCGAGCTGTTCGAGCGCTACAACGTGCGGCTTCAGGTGGGTGGCTCCGATCAATGGGGCAACATCATAGCCGGGGTCGACCTCGTCCGTAGGGTGCACGGCGTTCAGGTGCATGCGTTGACAACGCCGTTGATCACGGACTCCGAGGGACGCAAGCTGGGTAAATCCACCGGCGGTGGCAACGTGTGGGTGGACCCGGAGATGACGTCTCCGTATGCCTGGTACCAGTACTTCCTCAACATGCCCGACGCTGACGTGGTGCGGTGTCTGAAGCTGCTGACGTTTCTGGACGCCGACGAGATCAGCGAGCTGGAGAAGGCCACGCAGGAGCGGCCCGCTGCCCGCCAGGCGCAGCGTCGTCTGGCGCAGGAACTGACTGATCTGGTGCACGGCCCGGAGCAGACCCGACAGGTCGTGGCGGCGAGTCAGGCACTTTTCGGCCGTGGTGACCTGCGTGAGCTCGATGCGGCCACGCTCGATGCAGCCATGGCCGAGGTACCGACTGGCGAGGTCAGGCTGAGTGACGAGCCCACCGTCATCGAACTGCTCGTGGCCGGTGGGCTTGTGGAGAGCAAGGGCGCTGCGCGCCGCACCGTGAAGGAAGGTGGCGCCTACGTCAACAACACCAAGATCACGGATGAGAACTGGAAGCCGGAGATCTCTGACGTGTTGCATGGGAGTTGGCTCGTGGTGCGTCGTGGCAAGCGCACCATGGCGGGAGTCCGTGTACTGAACGGGTAGCTCCGACCGACGTTGAGGTCTGTTTCCGAAGGCCGCCTTTCCGCCCGGGAAGGCGGCCTTCGGCGTGTAGGGCGTGCTCAGTGCCTTTGAGCTGGGGTTTTGTGGTTTGGGGACCCCCCTGTTTGGGTGGGTTTTGGGGGTGTGTAATCTTCTCTTTGTCGCCAGGGACGACCGGGGCGAGCGGGTCAGACCTGAGAGGGTTTGACAGCGCGGAACGCA